>JAPXRA010000095.1:0-6891 GCA_033813795.1 Aeromicrobium sp.
TGATGCCCTCGTCTTGGGAATCGCCGGCGCCGTCTTCGTGGTCGGCACCGGAATCGGTGTCAGCCTTGCCACTTCATCGCCAGATGCGCCACCGACTGAGGCCGCCTGCGAGATCAAAAAGATCCAACGTGGCGAGAAGCTGTCGAGCAACCTAGTGACCGTAAACGTGTTAAACGCCAGCGAGCGCGCCGGCCTAGCCAACCGGGTAAAGATCAACCTTGAGCGCAACGGATTCCTTGGCGGCGTCACCGGTAACTATGACGGGCAGGTGCGAGTCTCAAACGTCACGATCCTGACCTCAGACACCACCGACCCGCAGGTGAAGTTGCTGTCAGCGCAGTTTAAAGGCGAAGTGAAGACCGCCAATGCGGACGTCGAAACTGAAACTGGCGTCACTGTACTCGTCGGCCAGAAGTACCGCGGGATCAAGAAGAACGCGAAGAAGCAAGTGAAGGCTGGGCGCCAAGTTTCAGTGTGTGTGCCGGCGCTCAACCTAGACTGATCCGCAACTCAAGACCGCTGCTCTGGTCGCCCAACAGAACCCCACCCGGCAAGTCGACCGTGCTCGGCCACCTTTCGCAGGCGCCGTTCCACCTGCTCGCGCAATTCGCGAGTCGTGACCACAAGCAGTTCGTCGTCGACCTGGATCCGCGTGGTCCGGTGCGGAACGATTGTGCTGTCGTCACGGACCACCATCGTCACCGACGCCCCCGGCGGCAACCGAAGCTCGCCAACCTCAACGCCAGCCAGCTTCGAGCCGGCTGGCACATGGATCTGAAGCAGATCGGCCGAAATTCGCTCCAACGGGGCCGCATCGATTTCTACGTCGCGGCCGCGAGTGGACTCCACGCCACACCACTTCGCAAGTTTGCCCAACGGCGCGGCTTGGATCACGGTGTACACCACGACCGCGACAAACGTCATGTTGAACAAGTTCATCGACCCGGTCACGTCGTTGGCTAACGGGATGGTCGCCAACACGATAGGCACCGCGCCGCGAAGTCCAGCCCAACTCACAAACAACTGTTCGCGCACGCCGACGCGGAACCAACTCGCACAAAACGCCACCGATGCCGGCCGGGCAACAAAGGTCAACAACGCCCCGATGCCGACGCCGGCCCACAAGTGCCACGGGTCGATATCGCTGGGGTGCACGAGCAAGCCGAGCATCACGAACAAGCCGATCTGGGCAAGCCACCCGATGCCTTCCACGAAGGACCGGGTGGCGAACTTGTGCGGCAGTTCGGTGTTGCCAAGCACCACGGCCGCCACGTAAACGGCGGCAAATCCACTCGCGTGCACCGACGCCGCAACCGCATAGGCGAGCACCGTGACACCGAATACAACCAGCGGATAGAGACCAGCAGACGGCAGCGCTACTCGCCGCAGGACGCGCGCGCCTCCGCCGCCGATGAGCAACCCCAGCAGCGCGCCCACGATCAACTCAAACACGATCAGCGCAAGGAATCCGCCGATACCGTGCTCGCCGATCTCGCCGATACTGATCGCGGTCACCAGCACCACAATCGGTGCGTCGTTTAGCCCCGACTCAATTTCCAGCACCCCAGAAACCCGAGACTTGATCGGCACGGTCCGCAGCACAGAAAACACCGCCGCGGCGTCAGTGGGCGACAAGACTGCCGCGATCAATACAGCCAGTTCCCAATCAAGGCCGAAGAGGTAGTGCGCGCCGGTGGCCACGATGGCAACGCTCAAGGTGGTGCCCAATGTCGCCAAGAGAAGACCCAACCCGAGCGCGGGGCGAACGTCTTTCCAGTTGGTGGTCAAGCCACCTTCGGCAAGGATCAACATCAGCGCCGCCAAACCGATCACCAAGGCGAGGTCATAGTCGACGAAGTCGATCCCGGCACCGTCGTATCCGAGCAGCACGCCCAGACCGAGATACATCAGCAGCGAAGGTAAGCCGACGCCAACAGACAGCCGGACTGCCAAAACCGCCAAGATTAGAACGGTGGACCCGGCCAGCAAGACGACATTTAGGTCGTGGGGAGTCATTCGGCTCCTTCCAACTGCTGGCTAAGTTTCGCTGATCCTACCGGTCGAGAATTCGTGAAAGTAATCGGTCAGTTGCGATCCGGTAACCGTCGACGCCCTCACCGATCACGTGAACCTGAGCCACGTCGGCCACGTAGGAAAAGTGTCGGAACGCTTCTCGCGCCATCACATCGGAGATGTGGACCTCGGCAACTGGCAAAGCGACCGCAGCCAAGGCATCGCGCAACACGACCGAGGTGTGCGTCAACCCGCCAGGATTGATCACGATCGCGTGGCAATCGAGCCGGGCCGCGTGAATCGCATCGATCAAGACACCCTCGTGGTTGCTTTGCACCGCGCGGACCGAGCAGCCGTATTCGGCAGCTGTCTGCGCGACCAACTCCTCCACGTCGGCAAGCGTTTGCGCACCGTAGACGTCCGGCTCACGGGTACCCAGCAGGTTCAGGTTGGGTCCGTTTACGAGCAACAACTGGCGCGCTTCCACACCCCAACCGTACCGGAGCCGAATTGCGCCTTGGCCAAGTTCAACTACACCAAGAGGCCCCACCGGCTACGGCGAACGTAACCGGTGGGGCCCTTGGCAAATCTGGCCCCGCTAGCGCTTGACGACTCGCAAGGTCACCTTTGTGCTCGCGCTGGCCACCTGGCTGCTACCGAGGTAGCTGATAACCAGACGGTGTTTGCCCGGCTTGAGTTTGGGCATCTTGATCGAAACCCGACCGTTCTTTACCACAGCGTCAGCGACCACTTTGCCCTTGATCTTCACCAGGACCTGACCGGTGACTGCCACCGAAGAACCGATCGAGGCCGATACCTTGGCGCGTTGCTGGGCCTTGACCGGCTTGGTCGGAACGCCAACCTTGACCGTGGCCTTGGCCCTAGCGATCTGCTGGCTCGTTGAACTGGCCGAAACCGGGTCGTGCCCGGCAGTCGTAGCCGTAACTCGAACGCTTATCCGCCGGCCAATATCGGCCGCCGTCACCCGATAGTCGCCACCGGTGGCACCGACGATTTCCTCACCATCTCGCAACCACTGGGCCGCGAGGGTGCTGTCGCCAACGTTGAGCCACGAGCCGTTGACCACCTGCAGCGACGAGCCGACCTTCGCCGTACCGGTCAGGCTCGGGCGAACAACGTTTACCGGGGCCTTGACGCCTTCGACTTCGACCACGCGAGTGTTCATCGACTGGTTTCCGTTGGCGTCAGCAACCAGATAGGTCAGCGCGTAGCTTCCTGGCTTCGTCGGGTCGACTTCGCCAACGATCCTGATGTTGGCTGTCACATCGCCATCGACGTCATCAACCGCACTCACCCCAGCCATCGGGTCGAACGAGGAGTTGAGTTCGATGCTGCCGTTCGCCGGAACGGTCAACCTTGGCGCCGTCTTGTCCGTTCCGCTTGTCCCGGCAGTGAACAGCGAAATCTGGCTCACTTCACCTGGCAGTTCATCACCGGACTGAGCATCAACGCTGGTCGCATGCCACGCGTAGGTCTTCGACGCTTCACGACCCTCCCAGGTCACCGTGGCCGGCCAACCCGAACGAACGGTTTGTTCACCGATCACCCGGTCAGTTGGATCGACCACCACCAACCCGTCGGAAGCAAAACTCGTCTTTCGGGTGGACAGATTGATTGGCAGGCGCGTGTCGTCCTCGGTGCCGTTGTATCGGCGGCGGTCGTCGTACTCGGTCGCACCGAAGTTCTTCAACAGCGGCGAGTAGGTGTCGACTGCCACTTCTCCAGCATCCAAGTCGAACTGAAGCAACCTGAAGAACGCCGAACCAAACTGCAGCGCCGTGTTCGTGGAATAGCCCACACCGGTCAGACCCAGATCGTCGGAGTTCACCTTGTAGAACTGGTAGTCGGCCAGCAACTCGACCACATGGTGCCCCTTGCGGGCAACATCACGCCGCAACTCGATGCTGACCCCATGCTCGTGCCCGGAAAGCACCAAAGCAACGTTCGGGTTCTTCTTGATCACCCCGTCGAGCACGCGACGTCCGTCATAGGAAAAGCCGCTTCCGCGACCGTCTGGGTTCACGCTCGGCGTCAAGTACGCGTGGGTCAAGACGATCGCGTTGCGGTCCCCGAATTGTTTGAGAACCGAATCGGCCCACTCCGCCTCTTCGTCGGTGACGCCAAAACCAAGCGAGACCACGACGAAGTCCAGGTTGCCTTCGCTAAACAGCACGTAGTTGTTGCTGTTGTCGTCTGGCTTCCACGGGTTGTGCTCGGCCTTGGCCGCCTTCCAGGCATCGGACTGTTCAAGTGCGCCGTAGCGGCTCGGCCCGAAGTAGTCGTTGTAGAGCGCCGACGGCCCAATATCTGTGCCGTAGATGTTGTCGTGGTTGCCTGGCAGGACGGTATTGACCATCCCGGCATCGTCCAACACCTTTTGCACGGCCGAAGCGACTTCAAACTCCTTTTGCGCGTTGGCCCGGTTGTCGGTCACGTTGTGCCAGTTCTCAATGATGTCGCCGGTGTGCGCGGTGAACGCGATCTTTCGGCTGTCCGCGTTCGCGGCGATCCATTCGGTGATGCCCTGATAGGCGCTGCGCCACACATCGCGCTCGGCTTGCGTCTCCTGCTCGACCGCACCCTCCGAGAGGTACTGCGTGTCGGTCAGGTGGGCGATCGAGAAGTCGTAGTCTTTGGGATCTTCAAACGAGTCCTTGACTACGTTCGGCAAATCGTCGGCGAACGGGTCCTCGCCGGTAACGAGCACAGGCACGGCCCCACCATGACGGTGGCGACTGCGCAGATCAGCCGTCAACTGCACTTGACTCTCGGAGTTGCCGCGAGCGCGCGCCAACTCCTCCCACTTCGAACCGTCCCAAACACGAAGCACAACTTCGCGGGCCGGATCGACTCGCCCGTTCCAGATCACTTGCTGGTCTGCGGCCGACGTCACCGGAACATCGAACTGCTGGAACGGCATTTCCGAAGACGACGGCGAGTCGAGCAAAGCATCGTCGCCGGGAGCGACCTTGGCAGCAATCGGGGTCTCGTTTGTACCTGTGAAGTCCCGCGCAAGCGGGATCGCAGTCAAGACGCCTTGCCTTCCCTGCTGGGCAACGACTACGTCTGCCTCGCGGAAGGTGGTCCGGACTGCTCCGCCTGAGGGGTTCGTGGCGTTTGCCGAAAGCCGAACCGAGCCGCCGCCTTGGTCCGTGCTGGTGCCACCGGCGGAGATCACGTTTGCCGTGGTGAACTCGGTCGTGTGCTCGATCTTTCCACCAAACACGTCCGTGCCGTCGACCTTCAGTTGGTGCTTTCCGGCCTTCAGCCCGGCTCCGACTTCGTCGCCTGGCTTGATCGGGTCGCCATCGATGCTGTACTTGATGCCGCGGGCAACCCCGGCTGGATCGGTGAACCCGACTTCGAACCGGGTGCGTTTGGTCAACCTTTCCCCGGCCGCCGGACTAGTCGAACTGACTTTAACGTTGTAGTTCGCGGGTCGGCCGGCGAAAGCGTCGCGGCCAAGGGCGAGCACTCCTTCGGCGTCAACGGCAGTGCTGAAAACCCGGACCCTGCTAATCGTCGACGGCGAGAACATCGACGGGCGCTCTCGTCCGGTGGCGTCACCACCGACAACCAAGTTGCGCGCCCCCGCACTTGGTGAACTGACGGTGCCGGTCGCCGGCGTCGTGGCGGCCAAGACTCCGTCTACATACAACCGGACTTTTTGGCCGTCGTAGGTGCCAACGGCGTGATACCAACGGCCACTTTCGATCTTGGTGCTGGTGCTTCGGTACGAGCCGCCGACGTGTGGGTTGAACGCCAACTTGTCGCCGTACAAGGTGATCGCGAACCCTCCGGCTTCCTTGGCGCCGCACAAGTTACCGCGAGTTTCGACACCTTCGGGCTGGAAATCGTCGTTGTACTTGAACACACACTCGACCGTCATCTGGTTAGCGAGCTTCGGGAACTGCGTCTCAAACGGGTACAGGTAGGCCGAGCCTTCGCCGTCGAACTCACCGACGTTTACGCCCATCGGCCCGTCGGCGCGAACTTGCGGTGTACCGAACGTCTTGGCGGTCAGGCCCTGTGCGCGATCTGTTGGTTCGCCGTCGGCAAAGTCCACGTCCAGCACGTCGGCTGCCGGCGCTGCCGGACCTTGCCGATCTGCCGCGGCCAGCGCCGAAACCTGCTCGGCGGTAAGCGGGCTGCTGTAGATCCGACTCGTGCGCATCGTGGCGTTCGCGAAGAACTGCCCGACATTCGACGGATTCACGTCCGCGCCCAGCATCATCGAATCGGCTCCGGATGTCGGGTGCTTGAACGTGCCGGCCGCGGCGATGTCGCGAACCAATTCACCATCTAGATACAGCTTGAGTCGGGCTCCATCCCACACGGCAACCGTGTGGTGCCAAGTACCAGTCGTAATCGGCACACGAACGCTCTTGTAGCCGCCGCCAACGTGAATCATGAAATGGACGTCGTTGCCAGACATCACCGTGGCGAAGCCCCCGGACTCCTTGGACGAGCACAAGGCGGCCTCGCCGCTTGAGGCGGTGCGCGGGCCATCGAACCGGAACGAGCACTCAAGTGACATCGACTGGTTCAACCTGGAGAATTGGGACCGGAACGAGTAGCCGATCGAGTCGTCGGTGCCGTCAAAACTCATCACGGACCGACCGGTAGTCAGGTCGGCCGAAGAAGCCGGCTCGCCGTGGACCGTTGCGGTCAAGCCTTGCGCTCGCTCTGTCGTCTGGCCATTTCGGAAGTCAACGTCGAATACGTCGGCAACTGGCACTTCAACGGCCTGTTTTGTTCCGGCAGCCAAGGCGGCCGGATTCGCCCCGATGCTCCGCATCGAGGTGACGGCCGAATCGGCCAGTCGGGGTGCAGCCATCGCCGGGGTCGCGTTTAGCG
>JAPXRA010000096.1:0-6875 GCA_033813795.1 Aeromicrobium sp.
CTACATCACTTGGATGCTCGGCTCGGTTTTCTTCATGGTCAGCCCGGCGGTCTCCACCTCGCTGTTTGCGGCGGCGGCAACTCATGGCGTCAGCGAACGGCTCGTCCTGCGTGGCCTCGGTCTGATTCTGGCGCTGTTGGCGCTGCCGATTCTGGCGTACTTGCTTGGTGGGCGACTACTGCTCTCGATGTTCGGTGCCGAGTATGCCGAAGCCGGTGCCTTGCTGCTGGTGTTGCTGACAATCTCCTCGATTCCGGACGCTTTGACCAACGTGGTGGTGGCCGTATTACGTGCGTCGAACCGCTTGGCGGCGGCGATCTGGCTGAACTTCGCGATCGCGATCATCGTGGTGGTGATGTCTTGGGTGACTTTGCCGACTTGGGGCATCGAAGCAGTCGGTATTTGGTGGCTGGCAGCTCAGACTCTTGGCGCGCTGGTGACGATCGTCTTTTGGCGAAAAATTGTGCCGAAGCGGGCCGCGGTCGCAAGTGAGTCTGCATGAGAATCCTGCAAATCAGTGACTCCTACCCGCCGTCGCCAGGTGGGCTGGAGCAAGTGGTGCAACGGCTCGCGACCGAGTTGGCCGAACGTGGACACGACAGCCAGGTAGCCACCTTGGCTTTGCCCGGTCTTGCCGCCGAATCGGTTGAGGGGCAAGTGACGGTCCATCGGGTGCATGGGTGGACCCAAAAGATCGCCAGGTTCGGGCAAGCCGGAACCCACCTGCTGCACCCGACCGCACCCGATTGGCCACTAGTTCACCGGTTGCAGGACTTGGTTGACCGGCTGCAACCAGATGTGATCCATGTGCACGGCTGGATCATTTCGTCTTGCACATCGCTCAAGCTTCCCGCGCAGACCAGACTCGTTACCTCCCTGCATGATCACGGCCTAGTTTGCGCCAAAAAGACTTTGATCTATCGAGATGAGCGCGATCAACAGTGCTCCGGTCCGAGCTTGCCCAAATGCATTTCTTGTGCCAACGACTTTTACGGCACGGTCAAAGGAACGGCGCTCGCGACCGGTTTGCGCGAGAGCCGGCGCCGGTTCAATCGGATCGACCGGTTCTTGCCGATCACTGCGGCAGTTGGCCAGGCAGCGCAGGTGGCCGCGCCAGCGAGCAAAGTCACCGTTGTGCCGCCGTTCGTCGACGACTCGGTGGTCGAACCCGGCGAGCGCCCGCGGCCGCTGGGATTGCCTGAGGGCGAGTTCGTGCTCTACGTCGGCGCACTGTCAGAGCACAAGGGCGTTGACCTGCTAATCGAGGCACACCGACTGCTGGAACGCAAAGTCCCACTGGTGTTGATCGGCCACGGCGATCCGCAGCCGTGGCGCGAGTTGGCTGCCGGCGCCGACGTCCGCGTGCTGCAGTATGTGCCAAACGAGCAGGTGCAAGGAGCATTGCGGGCCGCGACGGTCGCGGTGATGCCATCGCGCTGGGCTGAACCGTTTGGTCTAGTTGCGGTCGAGGCAATGGCTGCGGGCACAGCGCTCGTGGTAACCGAAATGGGTTCCTTGCCCGAGATCGTTGGCGACGCAGCAGTGGTGGTGCCGCCGGCACCGCAGTTGCTGGCTGGGGCGATCGACGACTTGTTGTCCGACCCGAGTCGGCGGGCGATGTTGGGCCACGCCGGGCAGCGGCGAGCGCATTGGTTCACCGCCTCGGCGGTCGTGCCTAGGTACGTCGCAGCGTATGAATCGGCCAAACATTCAGGTTGAACCTGAAAGTTTGTGTTTCGCTCGGCGTGCCGCCGTGATTGAAGCAGGGTAATCGCCCTAGTCTTGCCGCATGTCCAGCCGCACACTTCCCCGCTCGCTGCGCGTGACTTCCGCAGTGACCGTGCTTGCTCTGGCCGGTGTCGTCGTTGTCGTCGCGATTGCGATGCAATCGATTCCGGCTCTAATCATGGCCGCCTGCGTGGCCCTCTCGGCCGGGATTTCCTCGACCGTTCTCATGTCCGACGAGATCCGCGACCTGCGCTTGAAGTTCGCGCGTGACCGCTCTCGTGATGCTCGACTCCAGGCCGATCGTGAGCGCGAGCACCTCGAAGTTGATGCTTCGTTTAGGCGAGCAGTCAGCGACCGACTGCGGGCGAGCGAAACTGAAATCGCTCAACTGCGCGCCGACCTGGCAGCCGGATCGGTGCAAATCGACGAACTCGAAGAGCGCCTTGCGACCGAACAAGAACTCGTCGCGATGCTCGGCTTGCGCCCAGAGATCGACCCGGCGATCGTCACGCCGTCGGCGATGCTTGAAACGGCCGATGCTGACGACGAACTTCGCACTGCCTGACCATCCTTGACCCCAAGAGGTCGAGTGCTGCCTGCGATGGGCGATAATGGATCTTGTGCCCGAATCGCGGGCAGGCAATGAGAGGGGTAAAGATGGCCGCCATGAAGCCACGGACCGGTGACGGACCGATGGAGGTCACCAAAGAGGGGCGCTGCATCGTGATGCGAGTGCCGCTTGAGGGCGGCGGACGTCTAGTCGTCGAGTTGAACAACGACGAGGCCGCCACGCTCGGCGATTTGCTCAAGGCAGTCTGACCCCGTGTACGGACTATCCGTACGTTGGTCCTTGGCCGATGCTCCTGCGGGAACCTTGGCCAAGTTGCGCGACTACGTCGAAAACGAGTCGCATGCCAAGTTCGCCGGGCTTGCTGGCCTGCGCTTCAAAACTTGGCGCGCCCGCGAGGATGAATGGTTCGAAGGAACATACGTTTTCGTCAGCGACGAGGCTCGGGCGAGTTTCCAAACCGACTTTGAACAACGCGTCGCTGAGGTGCCAGTCACCAAACTTGTCGGCGCATCGGCGACGATCGAACCGTTCGAAGTCGTTGCCGTGGTGCGCGGCCCATCAGGGTTCCGGTCAGCCGCAAAGTTCGAAAGTTAAACCGCGAAAGCTGATTGCTCCGACTCAGGCGGGCTTTTGAATAACTAGCAGTCCGTCACCCAGCGGGATCAGCATCGCCGCGACGTCTTCGTCGCCACCGATTCGCTCAACCAGTTCGCGAATCGCCATCGTCTCGGGGTCGCGCTGCGAGGGATCGGCCACGCGGTCGTGCCACAGGGCGTTGTCGAACACGATGAATCCGCCCGGGCGAGTGATCCGCAAGGCTTCGTCGAGGTATTCGGCGTATTCGACCTTGTCGCCGTCGCAAAAGACCATGTCGTAGCCGTGATCGGTCAACCTGGGCAGCACTTGAAGGGCCGAACCGGTGATTAGCCGAAATTGCGTCGGGGCAAAGCCAGCTTCGACGAAAACCTGGCGCGCGAGCCGTTGGTTTTCGGCCTCAAGGTCGACCGAGGTCAACACCCCGCCGTCAACCATGCCGCGCAGCAAGGCGAGCCCTGAGACACCCGTGCCGGTGCCGATCTCGGCGATGTTGTGCGCGCCGGCCGCGCCGGCCAAGAACGTCAGGGCCGCCCGAGCACCGGGCAGGACCGGAACCACGCCAACGGTCTGGGCGTGCTTGCGCGCAGCCTGCAGGTGGTGATCTTCTGCCTTGAACTGCTCTGCATAGGCCAAAGTGGCTTCGTTGGTCATGGCGCCTTCTATTCGTCGAACGGTTGATCCCAGCCTATCGACGTCGACTGGCAACCGGTGGCACTAGTGGCGGTGTCGCACGGCCTAGAGGCTTTGCAAATGGTCAGCGAACTCTTGTGGTTCTCTCAGTTTGCGTCGAGAGAATCTAAACATGACGCTGCAGGGGTCGAATTTAACGGTTCAAGAGCAGATCTATGCCGCCCACGCCGCGCAAGTCGGCCGCTTGGCCTACCGCCTCACCGGAAACAAGCAGGACGCCGAAGACCTCACCCAGGATGTTTTCGTGCGCGTATTCGACTCCCTAGATCAGTACGAGCCTGGCAACTTTGCTGGCTGGTTGCATCGAATCACCACCAACTTGTTCTTGGATCGGGTTCGTGCTGACGGCAAAGCACGCACTCAGCCGCTCTCGCCAGCGCACGAAGACCGGCTCGTTGATTCGGCGAAACTGCCGACCGACTTGGTGCTTGAGGCGGGCTTCGACGCCGATATCGAAGCTGCCCTAGCGACGCTGCCGGTGAAGTTTCGGGTGCCGGTGGTGTTGTGTGACGTAGAGCAGTTGAGCCAAGCAGAAATCGCCCAGGTGCTCGGCCTGAAACTCTCCACCGTTCGCACGCGAATTCATCGTGGTCGCGCGCTGCTGCGCCGCGAACTTGCCCACCGCGAGCCACGACTTGGCCATTCGCGGGTGTTGGGCAGCGTCGGCTGCTAGCTCAGGTGGCTTCGGCGTCGAATGGCGGAACTTCGTCCGGGCGCAACATCCGCGACTGGTTCGACTCTGCCGGTGCCGCTGGCGGCGGCTCGGACAGCATGGCATCGCGGATCGCGACACGCGGATCAAGGTCGCGCAGTTTGATGTCTTTGAAGTCGTCACCGAGTTCTTGGGACAGTTCAGCCTTGGCGTTCTGCGCCATTTGCTTGAGCATTTTGACGAACCCGGCTGCTTGCTTAGCCAGTCCGGGCAGGCGTTCGGGGCCAAACACAACCATCGCCACGATCAAAATCGTGCCGATCTCCATCCAGCCAAGGCCCACGACCGGATCCTACAGGCGACCGGCCGGCGATAAGCCCAATTGCATTCCGGCAAGGCCCCGGGTGCGCCCACTCAAGTCTTCGGCGATGGTTCGCAGCACCGTGGCCGAGGCCGCGGCGGGGTTAGCCGCCACGATCGGTTGGCCCGAGTCACCGCCTTCGCGCAGGAGTTCTTCCAAGGGGATCTGACCGAGTACCGGTACTTCGTAGCCGAGGCGAGCACCGAGCGTTTTGGCCACCTGGTCGGCTCCACCGCTGCCGAAGACTTCCATCTTCTCGCCGTTCGGAAGTTGCAGCCACGACATGTTTTCGACTACGCCCACCACTCGCTGGTGCATCATCGACGCCATCGTGCCGGCACGCTCGGCAACTTGCGCGGCGGCCTGCTGCGGCGTCGTCACCACGATCACCTCGGCGTTTGGCAGGTGCTGGCCAAAGCTGATCGCCATGTCACCAGTTCCTGGCGGCAGGTCGAGGAACAGCGCGTCTAGGTCGCCCCAAAAAACGTCGGCGAGCATCTGGACGAGCGCTCGATCAAGCATTGGCCCGCGCCAGGCGACGACCTGGTCCTTGCGGGGCTTGAGCATTCCGATGCTGATTACCTTGACGCTGATGTCCTTTTCGGCGTCGATGACCGCCGGCACGGGCATGATCATGTCTTCGACCTGGGTTGGGCGTTCGTCGCCAACCCCGAGCATGTCCGGAATCGAGTGGCCGTAAATGTCGGCGTCCACGACGCCTACCTTCAGTCCGGCCTGAGCCATTGCGACCGCCAAGTTGACGGTCACTGAGGACTTGCCCACTCCGCCCTTGCCCGAGGCGATGGCGTAAACCTTGGTCAATGAGCCAGGCTGGGCGAACGGAATCTCTCGCTCGGCTCGGCCACCACGCAACTGCGCCTGCATCTCCTTGCGCTGTTCGTCTGTCATGACGCCCATGTCCACTCGCACGGTGAACGCCGGGGCTACTTCGCCAACCGCAGCTGTGATGTCGCGAGTCAGCGTGTCCTTGAGCGGACAACCAGCGACCGTCAACAGCAGTCGAACAACGATTTCGGTCTCGCCAATCGTGATGGCGTCGACCATGCCGAGTTCGGTGATTGGTCGCTTGATCTCCGGGTCGTTGACCTTTGACAGCGCCTCGGTGATCTGTTCGGTTGTGGGGGCAGACATGCCTGCCATTCTACGACCGGGCTACTAACCCCAGATGGTTGCGGTCAATTGGCGGAATCTTCGGCCGCCGAAGGCTCATCGCTCTCAGCCTTTTCGAGTTCGGCGGCCAAACTCCGCAGTTCGCCACGCAAGAAATCGCGAGTGGCCACTTCACCCAAACCGATCCGCAAACTCGCCACCTCGCGCGCCAAGAACTCCATGTCCGCATGCGATCGGGCGGCGGCCTCGCGATCTTGTTCGGCCGCGATCCGGTCCCGAGCTTCTTGCCGGTTCTGGGCAAGAAGGATCAACGGTGCGGCATAGGACGCCTGCAACGACAGGATCAGCGTTAAGAAGATGAACGGGTACTCGTCCCAGCGCGGCCGGTCGGGTCCCAGAGGCATGTTCCACAGCACCCAGATCGCGATGAAGATCGTCATCCAGCCGATGAATCGGGCCGTTCCCAAGAATCGGGCAGCACCTTCGGCGAACTTGCCGAAGCGTTCGGGGTCCACCTCGCGGCGGGTAGACAGGCCACCGACGAGGCTGCGGCGGATGTCTCGCGGCTGGTCGAGGCGTTCGCGGTCAGCCATTTTCACGCCACCCTTCTGGCAGGAGGTGGTCCAACACGTCGTCAATCGTCACCGAGCCGAGCAAGTGCTGGTTCTCGTCCACCACGGGCAGAGCCACTAGGTTGTAGGCCGCCAAGAGCCCGGCCACTTCGGCCAAGCTTGCGGTTGGCCTAGGCCAGTCGATGTCGTTGTCCACGATCTGGCTTACTAACGTCGACGGCGGTTCGCGAAGCAGTGCTTGGAAGTGGGCTACCCCCAAAAACCGGCCGGTCGGAGTTTCTAAGGGTGTCCGACAGACGTAGACCGTCGAAGCCAGCGCTGGGCTGAGTTCGGGTTCGCGAATCATCGCCAACGCATCGGCGATCGTGGCGTCCGGGCCGACGATGACCGGTTCGGTGGTCATCATGCCGCCGGCGGTGCGCTCCTCGTAACTCAGCAGTCGGCGAACATCGTCGGCGTCTTCTGGCTCCATCAGGCCCAAGAGTTCTTCTGCAGTTTGGGCCGGAAGTTCACCGAGCAAGTCAGCCGCGTCGTCGGGGTTCATCTCCTCGAGCACGTCGGCGCCGCGCTCTG
>JAPXRA010000097.1:0-6861 GCA_033813795.1 Aeromicrobium sp.
CCGCAACCGTGAATCTGGCATCGGCCAGAGCAGCCGGAGCACCTGCCGGAGGGAACCCATCACACGCTGTCGAGGACAACAGCGGGTGGCGCTTCGGCCCTCCCGCCTTTACAGCGGGAAGGAAACTCATGAAGTCACCCCTGCGTCAACGCGCCCTAGCCGTGCTGGCTGGCAGCGCTGTTGCCCTGTCGACGGCCGCCATGGTCACGCCGGCCGCGTCGGCAGCCCCGAACAGTTACGCCTACTCGGCCAGCCGTTGGCTCGAAGATCAGCTCTCGGACTCTTACCTGATCCACAACCCGAATTACGGCGGATTCGACGACTACGGGCTTTCCTTGGATGTCTTTTTCGTGCTGAACAACCTGGAGGTTCGTTCGGCCACCCAGACCAAGATCGTGGACGCAGTCAGCGACCAAGCGGCGAGCTACGCGTCGTCCGTGTGGGAAGGCGTTGTCTCCAACTACCCAGGATCAGCTGGGAAGCTTGTTCTTGCTCGCGCTGCACTTGGCCAGGAATCGACTTCGGTGTCTGGCGTCAACTTGGTCGAATTGATCGAAGATGAAACCAACGATGCGACCGGTGAGTCGAACAACACCTACGGCCTGTTCGGTCAGACCTTCGCCACGCGTGCCCTCGTCGCGGTCGACAGCCCCGAGGCTGCCAAATCGGTCGAGTTCGTTGCCAGCAAGCAGTGCGAAAACGGCTCGTTCAAGCAGAATCTTGCTGCCGAGTGCGCCGCCACAATCGAAGTCGACTCCACAGTGGTCGCTGCCCGGACGCTGATCGAAGCCAAGGATTCGGGAATCGCCGGCCTTGACGATGAGATCGCCGCCGCAACTGCGGCCTTGCTGGCTGCCCAGCAGGCCGACGGTTCGTTCATCGGCAATGACGTACCAAACAGCAACTCCACCGGACTGGCCGCGCAGTACCTGGCCGAAGTTGGCCAAGCAGGTGCAGCCGGCTCAGCCGCGGCTTGGTTGGTTCGCCGCCAAGTGACCGATGCGATTGCCGAAGACAGCAAGCTCGCCACCGAAACCGGAGCGATCGCCTACGATGACCTAGCGCTCGACGCGGGCAAGGCAGACGGCATCACCAATAACACCCGTGACCAGTGGATCCGGGCAACGACCGGATCAGCCGTTGGTCTGCAGGCGCAGTTGTCAGCTAAGTCGCTGACTGTTTCTAAGGCGGC
Source organism: Aeromicrobium sp. (assembly GCA_033813795.1). Classification (GTDB taxonomy): domain Bacteria; phylum Actinomycetota; class Actinomycetes; order Propionibacteriales; family Nocardioidaceae; genus Aeromicrobium. Next base: position 1,193 of record JAPXRA010000097.1, read on the forward strand.
GAAGTTCACCGCTGCTGGATCGACGGTCAAGGTGAAGGCGACCGGACTGATCGCCGGTGAGAAGTTTGTCGTCAGCATCGCCGGCGGCGGCACCGCGACCGGCACTGCCTCGGCAACCGGTGCGGTTTCGGCCTCGGTCAAGGCTCCCGCAGTGACCGCGACTCGTCAGATCAAGGTCGTCGGTTCGCGGACCAACCGCGTTGGCACTGCAACGACAACGGTCCTTGCAGCGGCCAAGGCCAAGGTCTCAGTCGCCAAGACCAAGGTCAAGCGCAACCAAACCCAGAAGGTCACCGTCAAGGGATTGGCCGCCGGTGAGCCGGTGAAGGTCTACTTGGGCAGCAAGCTCGTCAAGACCGGCACCGCAAGCAAGTCGGGCAGCTACACCGCCTCGGTCAAGGTTGGTAAAAAGACCGGCACGGCGAAGGTCACGGTCCGCGGCGCGTTCGTTAACCGCACCGGCTCGAAGTCCTTCCGAGTGGTGAAGTGACGATCAACCTGATTCGCCTGCTGGTGGCGGCCCTGCTCGGGGTCGCCACCAGCGTGGTCGGGTTTGCCTCACCGGCGTATGCGGCGGGCTGCACGCCCGGCACGGGTGTCACCGTCGTAGTGAGCAGTTCGGTTAGTTGCGACGGTGACGGCGGCGGCACGGCGGCCAGCAACTTCGCGGCGGTCGGTCACGAGTTGAAGTACGCCAGTCGCGCCCCCGGGTTCGTCTGTCGGGTCGACGGCTATCCGGCCAGTGATCCGTGCACCGTGGCTTCCCCGGCAGACGCCTACTGGGGACTGTTCTGGTCCGACGGCAAGTCAGGCAAGTGGATCTACTCGAGTCTGGGTGTTACCTCGCTGAAGGTTCCCGCTGGTGGTTCGGTGGCGTTCGTTTTCCAGAACGGCGACGGTAAGACCTGGCCGTCGGTGGCGCCGAATCCGGGCGCAAGTTCGGCACCGAAGCCGACCGCGAAGCCCACTTCAAAGCCGGGCAATTCCTCTAAACCGCAGCCGGGCACATCGGCGAAACCAAAGCCGGACAAGTCCGCGACCGCTCGGGGGTCGGCCGCGACCTCGCCGTCGGCTTCGGCTTCAACCGCTACGCCTGCATCGGGGGCAACCACCTCGCCGTCGGCTAGCGGAGCCACTGCTTCGGCAGGGGCGCCCGAGTCGAGTGATGCGACTGCGGCGGCGAGCCAAACTGCCGTCGAGCAAGCCGATGCGGCCGAGTCATCTGGCGGTTTTGGCCCGTGGCTGGCCGGCGCGGCGGTCGTGGCGGTTCTGGCCGCGGCCGGATTCGTTGCGGTTCGATGTCGGCGAGCGTGAGCTGACTCTGCGTGAATACCGCCGTCGACCCCAAGAAACGCCCCACCGCCGACCCCCGGCTGCGTCGCGAGATGCACCCGGGCGCGTGGTGGCTTTGGGCATTGGGGTTGGCGGCGGCAGCGTCGTTCACGCTGAACCCGTTTTTGATTTTGCTGTTGGTGGCGATTGCCTGCCTGGTCGTTGCGTCCTGTCGCGGCGACGCTCCCTGGGCGCTGTCGTTTCGCTTCTACCTGTACTTCGGGCTGCTGATCGTTTTCACCCGGGTGCTGTTTCGAATCCTCCTTGGCGGTGGGGCGATGCCGGACGACCAGGTGCTGTTTCATCTGCCTGAAATCCCGTTGCCGGAGGTGGCCCGGGGAATCCAACTGCTCGGGGATGTCACCGTCAACGAGGTGTTGTTCGGCTTGTACGACGGGCTCCGATTGGCGGCGCTGATCATCTGCATCGGTGCGGCAAATTCGCTGGCTAACCCCAAACAGTTGCTCGCTTCAGCCCCGCCGGCGCTCTATGAGGTCGGGGCGGCGCTCGTCGTCGCGGTCTCGGTGTTTCCGCAGTTGGCCGAGAGTGTGCGTCGAGTGAACCGGGCACGCAAACTTAGAGGCGACGCCAGCAAGGGCACCGGCGCGATGCACCGAATCGTCATCCCGGTGCTCGAAGACGCCCTAGATCGGTCGATGACCTTGGCAGCCGGAATGGATGCCCGCGGTTACGGCCGAACCGGCGCCGCCTCGGCACGGTCACGGTTCGTTACCGGCTCGCTGATGCTGCTGGCGCTGTTCGGCTTGAGCGTCGGATCCTACGGCTACCTCGATCGCACCGCGCCGGCGATTCTGGCCTGGCCGATGCTGGGGCTAGGGCTGGTTTCGGCAGCGATTGCGCTGCGGATGGCCGGACAGCGGGTCCAGCGAACCCGCTACCGGCGATTGCGTTGGCAGGCAGCGGAGTATCTAACGGCGGCATCTGGCTTGGCTGTCGCGATCGGGTTCAAGGTGCTTTCGACGAAGCAAGTTCTGGTGTTCTTTCCGGACGTTCCGGGTTGGCCGACGATCAGCGTCTTGGCTTTGCTGATTGCGGCGGTCGGCGTACTTCCGGCCTTCGTCGCTCCCCAAGCTCCATTGGCCCACGACATTAGGAATGCGCAGGCCCATGATCAATCTTGAGAACATTTCGTTCTGGTATGCCGGTGAAATCGAAGCGACTTTGACCGACGTGAACTTGAGCTTTGACGAGGGTGAACTGGCGCTCGTTGCCGGTCGGACGGGTTCGGGCAAGTCAACTCTGCTGGGGTTGTTCAATGGGCTAGTTCCCCACTTCACCGGCGGCACTTTGGCTGGAGACGTTCTTCTTGACGGTGACTCGATCCTTGGCAAGCCGCCGCGCGAACTGGCACACCTGGTTGGTTATGTCGCGCAAGACCCGGCGTCAGGTTTTGTAGCTGATGTAGTTGAAGAAGAACTCGCCTACGGGATGGAGCAACTCGGGCTCTCACCTCAAGCGATGCGTCGTCGAGTGGAGGAGACGCTAGATCTGCTCGGAATTGCCGAGTTGCGGAACCGCTCGGTGCGTTCGCTCTCCGGTGGGCAACAACAGCGGGTAGCGATCGGCTCGGTGCTCACGATGCATCCGCGCATCCTGGTGCTCGACGAACCAACTTCGGCACTCGACCCGACGGCCGCCGAAGACGTGCTGGCCACGATCGCTCGGCTAGTAGACGACCTCGCGCTGACGGTGGTGCTGGCTGAACACCGGATGGAGCGGGTCGTGCCGTTCGCGGACCGGCTCGTAATCGTGGAGAACGGCAAGGTGCGCGACGGCGAACCGGCCGAACTGCTGACCGATTCGCCGGTGGCGCCGCCGCTGGTCGAACTGGGTCGACTGGCCGGGTGGTCGCCTTTGCCGCTTTCGGTGCGCGAGGCCCGGCGCAACGCCAAGACCTTGGCCCTGCCCGAACCGGCGCCAGCGGCCAGACCTGCGCCCGAGCCAGTGCTGACGGCGAAGGCGATCGAAGTTCGCTACGGTCAATTCCGCGCGGTGCGAGCGGTAGATTTGACGGTCGGCAAGGGCGAAATCGTCGCTCTGATGGGGCGCAACGGCTCGGGCAAGTCGTCTTTGCTGTGGGCCATCCAAGGCACCGGCGACCGGTTCAGCGGCCGAGTCGACGTCGACGGTTCGGACCCGGCTGACCTGAAGCCAAACGAAGCCAGAATGTTGGTCGGGCTGGTGCCACAGACCGCCGCTGACCTGCTCTACCTAGAGACGGTGGAACGCGAATGTGCAGCCGCCGATGACCAGTCGGGTGTCGAGCCGGGCACCTGCCGGGGTCTGCTCGACCGACTCGCGCCGGGCATCCCAGGCGACCACCACCCCCGGGACCTGTCCGAGGGCCAAAAACTCGCTCTCGTGCTCGCAGTAGTTTTGACTGCGCAACCAGTAGTGATCGCGCTCGATGAACCAACCCGCGGCTTGGACTACCCGGGCAAGGCCGCGCTGGCTCAGATCCTGCACGAGTTGGCGGACGCGGGGCATGGAATCGTGGTGTCGAGCCACGACGTCGAATTCGTGGCGACTGTTGCCGACTCGGTCGTGGTGCTGGCCGACGGTGAAGTCGTCTCGGCCGGTGAAACCAAAAAGGTCCTGGCCGAGTCGCCCGCATTTGCACCACAAGTCTCCAAAGTGCTCGGCAGTGATTGGCTCACCGTCGGTGAAGTGGCCGCCGCGATCACCCCGGCGGACAAAAAGTGAACGCGCCAACAGTGCAGACAGCCGTCCCGCTTACGAAGCGGTCGGCGCTGGTTTTGGCACTTGCCTCGGTTGCCGGACTGATAATGCTGGCCTGGCCGTTGTTCATTACGCCAGCGCCGGAGCAGACTCGGGTGGACCAACCGTTTATCTTCATGGCGCTGATGCCCGTGGTGGTGTTGGTGGTGATCGCCGAACTGTCCGAAGGCGGCTTGGACTCCAAAGCGTTGGCCATGCTGGGTGTGCTCAGCGCGATCAACGCCGCAGTGAGGCCGCTTGGCGCTGGCGTTGCCGGGGTCGAACTGGTCTTCTTCCTGATCATTTGCGGAGGCCGCGTGTTTGGCGCCGGATTCGGGTTCGTGCTCGGCTGCACCAGCCTCTTCGCCTCGGCGCTACTGACTTCTGGCGTCGGGCCATGGCTGCCGTTTCAGATGCTCTGCGCCGCGTGGGTCGGCATGGGTGCAGGCCTGCTGCCGAAGCGGGTAGGCCCGAAGGCAGAGATCGCGATCTTGGTGGTCTATGCGATCTTCGCCTCTTACGCGTTTGGGTTCTTAATGAACCTCTCGTCGTGGCCGTTCACCCTTGGAATCGCGATTCCGGGTGCGGACGACTCGCTGGCAATGGTGCCGGGGGCACCGGTGCTGGAGAACCTGCACCGATTCGTCGTGTTCACCCTGCTGACTTCCACCTGGGGGTGGGACACTGGGCGTGCGATTACCAACACCCTGCTGATTGTTGTTCTCGGGCCGGCCGTTTTGGCCACTCTGCGGCGCGCCGCCCGGCGCGCCCGGTATCTGCCGAAGGAGTCCTGATGAAGCAATTCTTAGCCAAGGCAGTTTTGACCGCCATGGTTGGCGCCAGCGCCTTGTTCGTGCCCGCTCAAGCGTCAGCGCACGACTCGTGCGAGACGGCCGAGGACATTCCGATCGTGGTCGAGTACGGCACGCTCGGGGGTGAAGACCAAGTCGTTTGTGCGCAGCACTCGGCTGGAAAGACCGCGCTGACCGGTTTGACCGAAGCCGGGCTCAAGACGAGCCTGACTTCTGGCACACCAGCGATGCTGTGTCGAATCGACGGACTGCCCGATGAAACTGCCGAGAAGTGCGCGGACAACTTGTCCGGTGACGGCTACTGGGCCTTCATGACCGCCAAAGAGGGCAAGGCGTGGGGCTATGCCTCGGTCGGGTTAGGTGAATACAAACTCGCCGAAGGTGACTTCGTGGCGCTGAAATATCACCTGCTCGCGGACGGTCAGAACGTTGAAGTTACTGCCGAACCAAACGCTGACACCCGGGCCGCGGCCACGACCGTCGGGCACGACGAGGCTGAGTCGAGCGAGGACTGGTCCAGCGACTCGGCCAAGGAAGACGGCCCCAAGATCTCTCTGGCGATGGTCCTTGGTGGCCTCGCGGTGCTGGCGCTGCTCGGCATCGGTGTTTGGGTTTTGTCGGGCCGGCGCGACTAGCCAGCAACGTCGGGCCAAATCCCGACGGTGGTCATAGGGTTGGCTTGTGAGGACTCTGATTACTGGCGGCGTTCGGTCGGGCAAATCGTTTATGGCCGAGTCGCTGGTTGTGGCGGCTGAAACAGTCACCTACATCGCGCCGGGACAACCG
>JAPXRA010000098.1:0-6854 GCA_033813795.1 Aeromicrobium sp.
GACACCACCATACGTTGGTGCGGTAATCTTGCTTGCCGTCCCCCCTTTGCGGAGGACGCTGGCAGGTTGCCCGAGTGGCCAAAGGGAGCTGACTGTAAATCAGCCGTCATCGACTTCAGAGGTTCGAATCCTCTACCTGCCACGCGAGAGATCCTCGGCGCCGAATCGGCGTCGAGGATCTTGTTCTTCATCGCCGCTGCCAATACTTGTGCTCACGTCTGGGTTCGCGGCAACGCTACGATCTAGCGATGGGGACGATCGGAGACGGGGATTTTCGGCCAGGTCACGAAGGCCGACTGGAGAAGTTCTTCGCACTAGTGCCGGACGCGCTGGAGTTGGATCAGATTGTTGAGTGGCACCTCGACGACGAACGGCTAGCCGAAGAAGAATCTTGGCGGCGGCTTATGGCGAACTATTACGCCATGTTTGGGGATTGCCCTGATTGTTTCGGGGAGTGCCAAGAGGATGCACCGACCGACGAAGTTGACGAACCCGCCGCTCGGGCAAAGCCGATTCGGGCGGATTTGGCTCAGTTCAATATCGAGCAATTGCTCGGCGGCGAAGTGATCGACGACTAGGTTCGCGAACGGCAGGTAGGTTGAACGGGTGGCAGACACTTGGTTCGATCGGCGAACCTTCCATCGGTCTAGGTGGGGTACCCCAGACTTGTTGGCCGCCAAATCAGCCGCCGGCACCACCGTCAGCCTAGTCATCCCGGCCAGAAACGAAGCTTCCACGATCGGCGAGGTCGTGGCTGGTGTCTATAAGCAGTTCCACAGCTCTCTAGTTGACGAAATCGTGGTTATTGACGGTCGCTCTAGTGACGCCACCGCCAAGATCGCGAGCGAGGCCGGTGCAACCGTGCACGCCATCGACGACATTCGCCCAGATCTAGGCAGTCGCCTCGGCAAAGGCGAAGCGCTGTGGAAGTCGCAGTTCGTCACCAGCGGCGACATCTTGGTTTTCATGGACGCGGATCTGACCGACTGGCACACCGGCTTTGTGCCTGGCCTGCTGGGGCCGCTGTTGAGCGATCGCAGTATTTCGCTGGTCAAGGCCGCCTATGAGCGGCCGTTCAACGACGGAGCAACCGAAGTGCGCCATGGCGGTGGCCGGGTCACTGAACTGGTCGCTAGGCCCTTGCTGGCGCTGCACCTGCCACATCTGGCCGATGTAATCCAACCCTTGGCCGGCGAGTGGGCGATCCGCCGCGAAGTTTTCCAAAGGTTGAGCGTCCCGCGCGGTTATGGCGTTGACTTGGCCGCGGTAATCGATGTGACGGCTGAACTGGGCCTCGACGCTTTGGCGCAGGTAGATCTTGGCCGGCGAGCCCATTCGCACCAGAGCGTTCATCAGTTGGCTGCCATGTCAGTTCAACTCCTGGCCGCAGTCGCGAACCGGGTTGGTGGGCGGGGTCTGCCACCCGCAGTCGACTTGCACCAGTTCCTGCCTGCAAGCGTGGACTCAGCACCTACGGTGACTGAAGTGGATTTGACCGAACGGCCACCGGCAGTGGGGGTAGACAAGTGACATTGCGGCTCGGTCGGCACGAATTTGCCGACGACCAGACGTTGATGATGGCGATCGTCAACCGGACGCCGGACTCATTCTTCGACAAGGGCGCCACGTGGGCCGAGGATTCGGCCTTCGAGCGGGTGCAGCAGGTTGTCGATGACGGGGCCGAGATTGTCGATATCGGCGGGATCAAGGCCGCACCTGGGGTTGAGATCGACGCGACCGAGGAGATGCGCCGAGTCGTCGGTTTCGTCGAGCGCGTCCGAGCGTCCTTCCCGGACCTGGTGATCAGCGTGGACACCTGGCGGGCCGAAGTCGGGCGCGCAGTCTGTGGCGCTGGCGCCGACTTGCTAAACGACGCCTGGGGCGGTGCGGACCCGACGCTCGCCGAGGTCGCGGCCGAATTCGACGTGGCACTCGTTTGCACCCACACCGGTGGAGTGAAACCGCGCACCCGGCCACACCGAATCGAGTACGAAGACGTCATGGCAGACGCCATTGCGTCGACCGTCGCCCAAGCCGAACGAGCGGTTTCCTTGGGGGTAGACCGAAACAGCGTGCTAATCGACCCGGCTCACGACTTTGGCAAGAATACCTTCCATTCGCTCGAAATCACCCGCCGTCTTGGCGAAATGGTTGCTACTGGCTGGCCGGTGCTGGTCTCGCTGTCGAACAAGGACTTCGTAGGCGAAACCCTCGACCTGCCGGTCGAAGAGCGGCTGCCAGGCACTTTGGCGGCCACTGCCATTGCGGCCGCGGCCGGGGCGCGAGTGTTCCGAGTTCATCAAGTGCCGCCGACGCGGCAAGTGGTCGATATGGCTGCCACGATCGCCGGTCGCCGGCGACCGGCGCGGGCGATTAGGGGGCTGGCGTGATCACCCGGTTTGCGATTGTGCCGCCGGTGCCGGCGTTGTTAGTCAAATACGCCAGTTTGACCGATCCGGTGGCCGAGTTGCGGGTGTCGGCGACGAACGTCGTTGCTGCGCTGACGAAGGGTGCTGGCGAAGTTTCGATCCTCGGCTCAGATCGGTACGCCGGTTCGGTCGGGCGCTCCCTGCTCGAGGCGGCCGAGTTCACCGGCCGCGTTACCCGAGATGCCCCGGTGGCCCTGGTGATGGCCAACGGCAGCGCCAAGCGCAGCCAACGGGCGCCAGGGTACTTAGATGAGCGCGCCTTCGACTTCGACGATGCGGTCGACTTGGCCATCCGCTCGGGCGATCCGCAGCGCCTAGCCACGTTGGATGCCGAACTCGGCACGCAGTTTTGGGCCAGCGGAATCGACACGCTGCGCGATCTGGGTCAAGCCCTCGACGGGCAATGGCGTGTTTCTGTGCCCTACGCCGACGCCCCCTATGGCGTCTTGTGGTGGGTTGGCGCCTGGTTCGGCTGAGCCGAACGCAAGTGACCTAGGGTGGAGGTCGTGGCCTATGACGAGTTTTTCGATAACGTCCTTTCTCGGGTAGCGCCGGAGAAGATTCACGAACTGGCTTTTGCCGGCATTCGCGCCGGTCGGCCGGTCACCAAGAAGTTGTATGCGGTCGAACCGGCCCCGGTCAATCTGATGGGGATCGAGTTCGCGCACCGGTTCGGTTTGGCGGCCGGGTTCGACAAGAACGCCCGCGGCGTGCTTGGCCTGTTGGCCCTTGGCTTTGGACATGTCGAGATCGGCACCGTCACCGCAAAGCCTCAGCCGGGCAACGAGCAGCCCAGACTGTTTCGACTCGCCGAAGACCGCGCGATCATCAACCGGATGGGATTCAACAACGACGGCGCCGCTCAAGTCGCCTCACGGTTGCATCGCCTGCGTAAGACTCGCGCCGGAGCCAAGGCCGTCATCGGGGTCAACATCGGCAAGACCAAGGTCGTCCCCGCCGAAGCGGCCGCGGCCGACTATGTCGAAAGTGCCCGCCTACTCGCGCCCTTTGCGAACTACCTTGTGGTTAATGTCTCAAGCCCGAACACGCCAGGGCTGCGTGATCTGCAGGCGGTTAGCTCGCTCGAGCCGATTTTGACGGCAGTTAAGGCCGTCTGCGATGCAAACCTCAGCAGGCCGGTGCCGCTGCTGGTCAAGATCGCGCCCGATCTGGCGACCGAGGACATCGACGAGGTGACCGATCTGGCGGTCTCGCTCGGTCTGGCAGGCATCAGCGCCACCAACACCACGATCGCTCGACCAGAGTCGCTGAAGTCTTCTCGGGCCGAAATTTCTCAGATCGGCGCGGGCGGTTTGTCCGGACCGATCTTGGCCGAGCGCGCCACCGAAGTCCTGCGACAGATTCGCCAGCGCGCTGGGGACCAACTCACCTTGATCGGAGTCGGGGGAGTGAGCACACCGGCTGATTTAACAGCCAGAATCGCTGCTGGAGCAGATCTAGTTCAGGCGTATACGGGCTTCATTTACGGCGGTCCGAAGTGGCCTTCTGAGCTGGCGAAAGTCGCTTATTGACCCCCCGATTTTGAACCTTGGCACCTGACCCGGTATCTTTGCTTGTCGGCTTGCCCCTTTAGCTCAGTCGGCAGAGCGTTTCCATGGTAAGGAAAAGGTCTACGGTTCGATTCCGTAAAGGGGCTCTGAGGAGCGAGGTCACTCGCAACTTGCGTGGCTGGGTAGCTCAGGTGGTTAGAGCACACGACTCATAATCGTGGGGTCGCGGGTTCGAGTCCCGCCCCAGCTACCAAAACGGCACGAAAGAATTTGCCCACCTGCATGGGCACCAACGAAAGAGGCACACCGTGGCCAGCAAGAGTTCAGACGTTCGGCCCAAGATCACCTTGGCCTGCACCGAGTGCAAAGAGCGCAACTACATCACCAAGAAGAACCGTCGCAACGATCCCGATCGTCTCGAGGTCAGCAAGTTCTGCCCGCGTTGCAACGCTCACCGCGCGCACCGAGAGACCCGCTGAAAAACTTCTGCGACAACCCCCACTCCGGTCCGGAGTGGGGGTTGTCGACGTCTTGGGGCCAAATTCGGCTCGATAGGCTCAACGCATGAACTTGTCGCAGGTCACCACGCTGCGGATCGGCGGTCCGGCCAAAACCGTGGTTGAGGCGACCACTGAAGCCGAACTGATCGCCGCGGTCCAGACCGCCGACCAAGCCGGTGAATCGCTGCTCTTGGTCGCCGGAGGCAGCAATCTGGTGGTGGCCGATGCTGGCTTCGATGGCACGGTAGTGCTGGTGCGAACGAGCGGTATCTCAGCTGAGGTCGATGATTGCAGCGGGGCGCTGGTGACGGTCGCCGCCGGTGAGAACTGGGATGAGTTTGTTGCCTACGCCATTGAGCAAGACTGGGCTGGCATCGAAGCACTCTCAGGCATCCCAGGCGCGGTCGGCTCCACCCCGATCCAGAACGTGGGCGCCTACGGGCAACAGGTCAGTGACACGATCACCGCGGTACGCACCTGGGACCGCGAGCAGGGCCGGGTTCGTACGCTGATGGCCGCCGACTTGGAGTTTGGCTATCGAACGAGCCTGTTCAAGCAAACGCCAAACCGCTTTGTCGTGTTGAGCGTGCAGTTTCAGTTCCGGCTCGCTGCCGGCCAAAGCGCCCCGATCCGGTACGGCGAGCTAGCCAAGTCGCTCGGTGTCGAAGTTGGCGATCGGGCCGAGTTGAGGCCAACGCGAGAAGCCGTACTCGGGTTGCGCCGGTCCAAAGCCATGGTCTTGGACTCGGCCGATCACGACACGTGGAGCGCCGGTTCGTTCTTCACCAATCCGGTGTTGACGCCGGCCCAAGCGCAGTTGTTGCCAGCGGACGCACCGCAGTTTGTTCAGGCCGACGGTTCGGTCAAAAGCAGCGCCGCTTGGCTGATTGAACGCGCTGGTTTCGCCAAGGGCTACCGGCGAGGCAAGGTCGGGCTTTCGACCAAGCACACCTTGGCGCTAACCAACCGAGGTGAGGCAACGGCCGCCGAACTACTCGACCTCGCCCGCGAAGTGCGTGACGAGGTCGAACAGGTATTTGGTATTCGGTTGTTAAACGAGCCAGTCCTCGTTGGGCTATCGCTAGCCGACTAGTTCAAAAGCCTGCAAGAAAGGTGACGCTGGTGACGGTCGACGTGGCCGTCCCGATCGCGATCAGGCCGATGAACAGCGCCAAGAAGAACACGCTAATCACCAGCAAGATTGTGCCGATGATGCCGCAGATTCGGCCGGCGCTGGCTTCGTTTCGGCCGCTGTACCGAGTCGGGTTCGCATCGATTTCGCGCAAGGACTTGCTACCGATCGCCCACGCGAACGGGCTGAGAACGAGCAGCAAGCCGCCACAAAACACGAGGCTGGCCAGGCCGACGATCCCAAGGATCATCGCGGTCATCGCATTGGGGTGCTTGGGCAAAACGGCGCCGGCCCAAGGCTGCTGTGGGGCCGCTGGCACGGTGCCGTAGGCCGGCTGGCCTTGATACGGCTGCTGGCCGTAGTAGACCTGACCTGGCGGAACCTGCGGCGAATCGTCACCGGGGTACGACGGGGGCTCTTGACCAGTTGGAGTGTCGCTCATGAGTTCATGTTCCCACGATCGGCCACCAGCCACTGATCGACTCCGGTGAGCGCGGCGGTCTTCAACTCCACCGGCGCCCGGCTAGCGCGCAGCGAAGCCCGGGCCAACTCGGCGAGTTCTTCGTCGCTGAAATCCTGTGCTGCTCGCAGCAGGGCGTATTGGCCGGCCAGTCGTGAACCGAACAGCAGTGGGTCGTCTGAGCCAAGGGCTACGTCGATTCCGGCGGCCATCAGCGGCCGCACCGGTACTTCCTCGACGGTGGCGTAGACGCCAAGCGAGACGTTTGAAGCCGGACATACTTCGAGAGCGATCTGCCGCGCAGCCAGTTCGGCCAGCAGATAAGGATCTTCGGCCGCACGCACGCCGTGACCGAGCCGGTTCGGCGAAAGCGCAGCCAAGGCATCATTGACGCTGTTAGGTCCGCAAAGTTCGCCGGCGTGCGGGGCCAACATCAGTCCGGCGTTCGCCGCGATGCGAAAAGCCGGGCCGAACTCGGCGGTGGACCCGCGCCGCTCATCGTTGGACAAGCCGAACCCGTGAACACCGCGACCGGCGTATTGAGCCGCCAAGCGGGCGAGCGAGCGGGCGTCGAGTGGATGCCGGATTCGGTTTGCCGCAATGATCACGCTCATGGCCAGGCCGGTGCGGTCACGGGCCTGGCGTACTGCGTCAAGCACTAGGTCGGTGAACGCGGTAATTCCGCCAAACCGGGCACCATAGCCGGAGGGGTCCACTTGGATCTCGGTCCAAACCGATCCGTCAGCTACGTCGTCTTGAGCGGCCTCAAGCACGAGTCGGCGAATGTCGTCTTCGGTGCGAAGGACCGACCGAGCGGTGTCG
>JAPXRA010000099.1:0-6829 GCA_033813795.1 Aeromicrobium sp.
CGGTCGCGGTATTCGTTGATTACGCCCCGCCATGGACTAGCCATCAGGACACTCCTTCTACTCGCATAACCGATGACACCCCGCGCACCATCGCCAAACCTCGGACCTCGTCGACCGTGGCGCGCAATGCCGCGTCTTCGGCCTCGTGCGTCACGACCACCAGTTGGGCGTCGTCGCCGCGACCCTCTTGACGAACCGTCTTGATCGACACGTTGTGCGTGGCAAATGCCTGCGCCACCGCCGACAACACGCCGGGGCGGTCATCGACGTCGATCGAAATATGGCAGCGAGTCTTGGCTTCGCCGATCTGCAACAGTTCAACCTGAGCGTGCGCGGACTCCCCCGGTCCGAAAACGCCGTCGACCCGGTGGCGAGCCACTGTCACCACGTCGCCGAGCACCGCGCTTGCGGTCGGCGCGCCGCCAGCACCTGGTCCGTAGAACATCAACTCGCCGGCAGCTTCGCATTCGACGAAGACCGCGTTGTATGCCCCGCGGACGCTCGCCAGCGGATGGGTGTTGGGGATCATCGCCGGATGAACGCGGGCAGAGACTGCCGAGCGATCTTCATTTATCTCGCAAATCGCGAGCAGTTTGACGACGCAGCCCATTTCTTCGGCCGAACGCACATCCGAGGCCGAAACTTCAGTGATGCCCTCGCGGTGCACATCACCGATCGTCACTCGGGTGTGGAACGCCAAACCGGCCAGAATCGCGGCCTTGGCGGCGGCATCGAAACCTTCGATGTCGGCGGTCGGATCGGCTTCGGCGTATCCGAGACGTTGAGCTTCATCCAGAGCGTCGTCAAAACTGGCTCCGGTCGTTGCCATCTGGTCAAGGATGTAGTTCGTGGTGCCGTTGACGATGCCCAACACCCGGCTGACTCGGTCGCCGGCCAAAGACTCGCGCAAAGGACGCACAATCGGGATCGCGCCAGCGACGGCGGCCTCGTAATACAGATCGCGTTCGGCTTTTAGGGCCGCCTCGTAAAGGGTGTCGCCGTCCTCGGCCAACAGTGCCTTGTTCGCGGTGACCACCGATGCGCCATTGGCGAGCGCGGCCAAGATTAGCTCTCGCGCCGGTTCGATCCCACCAATCACCTCGATAACCACGTCGAGGTCGCCGCGGTTGACTAGGGCATGCGCGTCGGTGGTAAACAGTTCGGCAGGAAGGTCCAAATCGCGGGCTCGCTCGATCCGGCGAACCGCAATCGCAACCAATTCAACTGGTGCACCGATTCGACGGCCAAGCTCCTCAGCGTCGCGCAAGAGGAACTTGGCGACCTGGGTGCCAACGACCCCGCAACCAAGCATGGCGATGCGGATCGGTCGAGCAGACGATGAAGTGGTCACTTGGCAAGCCTATCGGCGGTGTGGGTTTGACTGGTTCGGTGTCCAGACTTGGCCGGCAAATCGCTGCCGCACCGAAGTCATAGGACGTCGAGTCGCAACAGGTCTTCTTCAGTCTCGCGGCGGATGATCAGTCTGGCTTCGCCGCCACGAACCGCCACCACCGCCGCCTTTGGCACGTGGTTGTAGTTGCTCGCCAGCGATCGGCAGTACGCCCCGGTTCCGGGAACCGCGAGCAGATCACCGGGCGCAATATCGGCCGGCAAGAACTCGGCATTGACCACAATGTCGCCAGATTCGCAGTGCTTTCCGACGACTCGGCCCAACACTGGCGCGGCGTCGGAGGAACGATTGGCCAGCGTGCACGAATAGTCCGCGCCGTAAAGGGCAGGGCGGATGTTGTCGCTCATCCCACCGTCGACCGAGATGTAATGGCGCGATCCGCCCCCATCTAGGCCGACGACCTTCGTGGTGCCGACTTCGTAAAGCGTGAAGGTCGACGGTCCGGCAATCGCGCGGCCCGGTTCGATCGACAGTTGCGGAGTTGGGATTTTCAACGCCGCGCACTCTTCGGCGACGATCTTGATCAGTTCGCGGCCAAGATCTTCGGCAGTACGCGGGTCGTCTTGGGTGGTGTAGGCGATGCCGAAGCCGCCGCCGAGGTCGATTTCTGGGGCGGTGACACCCAACTCGGTGGCGATTTGCGCGTGTAGTCGAAGCACCCGCCGGGCGGCGACCTCAAACCCATCGGCGACGAAGATTTGCGAACCGATGTGCGAGTGCAAACCGAGGAAGTTGATCCGGTCGGCGGCCAAAACTTGCTTGACCGCCGCCAGCGCCGAACCGTCGGCGATCGAGAACCCGAACTTTTGGTCCTCGTGCGAAGTGGAGATGTATTCGTGTGTGTGCGCCTCGACCCCGGCGGTGACCCGCACCATCACATTGGCCGTCACCTCAAGTTCGACGGCGAGCGCTGCGATCCGATCGATCTCGAAGGTCGAGTCCACGATGATCCGCCCAACCCCGACTTCGAGGGCTTTTCGCAGTTCGGCGACGGACTTGTTGTTGCCGTGCAGGCCGATCCTGGCAGGCGGGAACTGCGCTGCCAGCGCAACTGCCAACTCGCCGCCGGTGCAGACGTCGAGGTTCAAACCCTCTTCGCAGATCCAACGCGCGGTGGCCACGCTCAAGAACGACTTCGCGGCGTAGTAAACCTCGGCGCCGTCGAATCCTTCCTTGAACGCGCGAGCTCGCGCCCGGAAGTCTTCCTCGTCCACGACATAGAGCGGGGTGCCGAACTCTTCAGCCAACTCGGTAACCGTCGTGCCAGCCACGGTGAGTTCACCGTCGATTTTGCTGACGTTGGCCGACCAGAGTTGGGGTACCAGTTCGTTGACGTTTTCGGGAGCACTGAGCCATTGCGGTCCGGCCGAGCCGGCTTGGCCGTGCAAAGCGCCTGCCTCATGCGATCGCATGGTCACATCCTTTCGGGGGCGCCCACGCCCAACATGTCCAGGCCGTTGGCGATCACCTGGCGTGTGGCTGCGACCAAAGTCAATCGCGCCAAGTGAGTCGGCGAAGTCTCTTCGTCGCCGTGCGGCAGCACCCGGCACGCGTCGTAGAACTTGTGGAACGAGGCCGCGGTGTCCTCGAGGTAGCGCGCGATTCGGTGTGGTTCGCGCAGTTCGGCTGCCCGAGAAACTACCCGCGGAAACTCAGCCAGCGCGCGCAACAGATCACCGGCACGCTCTTCGGTGAGCAGACTCGGATCAAAGGTCTCCAGCTCGACTGCCAAGCCCAAGTCGGCACCATTTCGCAGGATCGACGACAGCCGCGCGTGGGCGTACTGCACGTAGTAGACCGGGTTGTCGTTGCTCTTTCGCGTCATTTCAGCGATGTCGAGCGTTAGCGGCGAATCGGCCGGGTAGCGAATCAAGGTGTAGCGCAAGGGGTCGACCCCGATCAGGTCGATCAATTCACGCAAGGAAACGATCGTGCCGGCTCGCTTGCTCAATTTGAGTTCTTGACCGTCCTGCAAGATCTTGACCAGTTGCCCGATCAAGACTTGGATCTGCTCGCCTGGGGTGTCGCCGATGCAGGCGGCCATTGCGTTCAGCCGACCGACGTAGCCGTGGTGGTCGGCCCCGAGCAGGTAGATGCACGGATCGAATCCGCGGTCTCGCTTGTCGACGTAGTACGCGGTGTCGGAAGCGAAATAGGTCAGCTCGCCGTTGGAGCGCAGCAGCACCCGGTCTTTGTCGTCACCAAAGTCGGTGGTGCGCATCCAAGTGGCCCCGTCGGCCTCAAAGATCCGGCCTTGTTCGCGAAGCCGAGTCATGCCGCGCTCGACGGCGTCCGACTCATGCAGCGACCGCTCAGAGAACCAAACGTCGAAGTGGGTGCCGAACTCGGCCAACTCGCTCTTGTGCTCCCCCAGTTGCAGCGCGTAGCCGGCCTCGCGGAAGGCAACCAACTGCTCAGCCTCGGGCAAAGAAACGATGCCCGGATCGTTATTGACGATCGTTTTGGCTAGTTCGGCCACGTACTCGCCGAGGTAGCCGTCTTCGGGCGGTTCTTGGCCGTGAGCGCGAGCCATCAGCGAAGCACCGAACTTGTCCATCTGATTGCCACGGTCGTTGATGTAAAACTCTCGGGTCACCGTGTCGCCAGCCGCGGCCATAACCCGCGCCGTCGCGTCGCCGACCGCGGCCCAGCGGGTGTGACCAAGGTGCAACGGACCGGTTGGGTTGGCGCTGATGAACTCGATGTTGACCGAACGTCCGGTCGGTTCACCTAGGCCATAGTTCTTGCCCGCGAGCAGAACCTGGCGGGCCACTTCACCCTGGGCGGCGGCGGCCACCCGGATGTTCAAGAAGCCCGGCCCGGCAACTTCGGCCGCCGAGATACCGTCTGCGCCAGCCAGTTCAGCGGCAAGAATCTCGGCAAACTCGCGCGGGTTCATCCCGGCTTTCTTGGCCACCTGCAAGGCGATGTTCGTTGCGTAGTCGCCGTGTTCCTTGACCTTCGGACGTTCCACGCGCACTTGCGCCGGGACCGGGTCAGCCAATGCGAGGCGACCGGATTCCACCAGCGAAGTCAGGGCAGCGACGATTACATCAGAAAGTTGCTCGGGAGTCACTGGTCAAGCCTAACTGCGAGAGTCAGGAACGGTCGTTGAGGACCTGCTCAACCGTGGAGATCAGCACCTCGGGCTCAAATGGCTTGATCACATACGCGTCTACTCCGATAGCGGCGGCCTTGTCCGAATCGGCTTGCAACCCTTGGGTGGTCACCATGACCAGACCGATCGAATCGTAGGCCGGGTTTTGTCTGATTTCGGTCGCCGCGGTCAGCCCGTCCATTCGAGGCATCATCATGTCCAAAGTGATCAGGTCGGGCAATTGCTCAAGGGTCGCGAGCAGCTCAACGCAGGCTCGACCATCGTCGGCTTCGATCACGTTGAACCCGGCCAACTCAAGGTTTGTCCGGATCAGAAACCGGATCGATGCGGTGTCGTCGACGACTAGGACGGTAGGTGCCACGACCACTAGGGTACTCGTGCGATACGGTAAGTAGTCGCGGCAAGATGCCGTAGTTGGCCCCCGTAGCTCAGGGGATAGAGCACCGCCCTCCGGAGGCGGGAGCGCAGGTTCGAATCCTGCCGGGGGCACCGATTTTTTTACTGGGATCGGTGCCGTAATGGGGTGTTTCCTGAGTCCCGCCAGCGCATCACACTCGGGATCTGGAGCCGCCGCCGCATCCTCGAATCAGAAATTCGAAGTGGTAACGCGGTACACCTTCGTCCAGCTGCGGCCCGACCAAAGCTCTAGTTTTCCTTCGCGATGCGGCGACGGGTACAACCCGGGTGGCTCGATCGCCACTTGGGTCGGGGCGATCATTTCAGCCCCTGTTAACTTCCACACCCCCGAAAAATCCCAGGAAACCCAGCCGTCGTTGCGAAACCAGAACATCCCCGAGGCGAAACTAAACGAGGTATACCCGCAGCTGAGCTCGCTAATCAACCGGTCCCCGAGTCGCTTTAGGAGAAACCAGCCAAGTGCGAATAAGCCGAGCCCCGAAGAAAGGACAACCCAACTAGCGTCAGCGAATGCGAGCAAACCAACCCAGACAAACATCGCAAGGGCGAACATCACAACTGACCTAGTTGCCAACTGTTTTGCCGACAGCCCGGGCAATAAGGTCGGCGGATTCGCGGGCACCTGGTATGAGTGCGCCGCAAACCCAGGCACCTGCGAGGGTCGCACCAAATCAGGGGTCACTAGTGGCTCCTTCGCCTTGGACCTTGCTGGCCAACGGACTCACAAGGTAGCGCAGCCGTCACTACTTTGTGGAGTGGCGCGAATTGACCAACTCGACCTGGTTTGGTTGCTGGTTAGCGCACACATCTGGTGCGGTTAAGTCGTGGCTCCAACTGAACCGTCGTAACGTCGAAACTGTCGCCTCGTTCCCTGCGACTAGGACTTATGGAGGACCAATGCCTACACGCACAGCTCGAACCGCCTGGGATGGCGGATTTTCCGATGGCTCGGGCCAGGTGGAACTGACTTCATCTGGGCTCGGCACCTTCGATATGTCGTTCCCGAAGCGGTCGTCAGACGACGGCGGTGGCGCCACCAACCCTGAAGAACTGATCGCGGCGGCCCACTCTGCTTGCTACACGATGCAGTTGACCGCCCTGCTTGGCCAAGCAGGTGCGACACCGATTGCAATTGAGACGACCGCGGACGTTTCACTTGGACCAGACCCTGACGGCGGTTTCAAAATTGGCCGAATTGCACTGACAGTTCGGGCCGAAGTCGAGCAGATTGATGAATCGACTTTTCTTCAGATCGCCGAACAGGCAAAGGAGACCTGCCCCGTGTCCAAGGCATTGGACGGCGTTGACGAAGTGACCTTGGATGCAGCTTTAGAAACGAGCTAGCGACCACAAAAACCAAGCCAAATGGTGTGCCGCTCGTCACACGTTCGTCGCAGATTGTTCACCGTCTGTCGACTTTGTTTGGACCTAACTGCGAAACGCACCTTCTGCGCGTTACCCTTTGTGAAGTTCACCCGTCTGCGCATTGCGCACGCTCTCCCCGGAAGAGGCGATTCTGGCCGTGGCCGAGTCCTCCCCCAACGTGTCGAACTCCGACACCTCCACCCGTAATTTCGGCAGCAACCAGTGGCTCGTCGAAGACATGCATGAACGCTTCATCGCTGACCCAAGTTCAGTAGACGAGAAGTGGGCTGCTTTCTTCCGCGAGGGAGGGTACGGCGCCAACGGCGCCACCACTGCGGCTACCCCGGCTGCACCCACACCCGCTGCGCCCGCTCCGGCCGCTGCCGCTCCTTTGGTTCCCGCAACGCCAAAAAAGCCGGCAGCCGTCAAGCCGGCGGCCAAACCAGCTGCGCCTAGCCCGAGTTCTGACGGGGTCGACAAGGTTGTGCTGAAGGGTGCCGCCGCGCGCACCGCAGCGA
>JAPXRA010000100.1:0-6822 GCA_033813795.1 Aeromicrobium sp.
TCGTACGGCCGGACTCCCGAGTGCAGCAGATGCGCCACGATCTCAGTGTCAAGACCGAAGCCCTTTTCACGCACCGGCATCGCCTTGATGTCAGCAACCGGGAGCAGTTTCAGGCAGGTGTGCATATCGGTCACGCAGGAGTCGAACAGCAGGTTCGCCGCGAGCGTGGTCGCGCGGCCACCGACGGCGAACTTCAGCGAGGTGAATCGCGAGTTCATACCGAAGATCCGGGTGCCGAAGACGTGGTTGGTTTCGCCGCGCAAGATAGGCATCAGCATCGCCGGAATGTCGTGTGGTGTGTATTCGAGGTCCGAGTCCAAAATCACCACGTGCGTGCCGCGGGCTTGACGGACGCCAGCTCGAACGGCCGATCCCTTGCCCTGGTTGACCGGCAGGTGGCGGACCATAACGCCCGGACCAGCGAATCGATCGATGATCTCGGCCGTAGCATCGCTGCTGCCGTCATTGACGACGATCAGTTCCACTTGGCACGGAAAATCTACCGAGAGCACTCGGTCGATTGCTTGGGCAACGGTCTTCTCTTCGTTGAAGACAGGCATCACTATCGAAAGTGAGGTCATGAAAGTTCGTAACTCCTGAATATTCGCGGCCCGAGCCGCTGCGCGGTCACGAACCCGATTTCGTGACTCTGGGCATAACGCTACAAACCATGACGGTAGTTCGTCAGTACTATGACGATATTTCTCACGTGACTTGACTCACCTTTGTGAAACTCTGGTGTCTTTAGTCACTAATTGTCGGGTTTACGGTAAAAACTATCGTTTACATTTTGGCTTGCCACTACCGTAGATAGGTGCTTCATCTCGGATTCAGTAAGACTCACAATTCTCGACTCCCCCGTCGGGTCGCAGCCCTCGCGACGGCGTTCCTAGTGCTCAGCGGACTTGCCGCTGGCTGCACCGACGACCCGAAGGAGACGGCGAGCAAACAAACCGGACCGTTCTACTTGTCGATCGGCGACTCCTACGCTGCGGGCTTTAGGCCGCCAGTTGACGGTCGCGACGCCGAGAACTCAACCGACGGTTTCGCTTGGAAGGTTGCCTCCCAAACCGGACTGACCTTGGTGAACTACGCCTGCTCTGGCATCACTGCGGTCGACTTCATGAACGGCACGCCGTGCGTTGCCACCGCCCGCCCAATTGGCGGACCTGAACCAACCGAAGGTTCCGAAGGCAGCGCCGTACTCGACTGGTTGGAAGAGCACGGCGACGAGGTCGAACTGGTTACCGTCGTGCTTGGCGGAAACGACGTCCAAGGCTGCATCGACGCCGAGGACTGGCGCAGCTGCTCTCGCAGCGAAATGGAGCGGGTCGAAGTATCGCTTTCTGGGCTTCTTGCCGGAGTGCGGTCAAAGATTCCGGCATCGACCCCAGTGATCGGCCTGAGCTACCCGAACGTTTTGTTGGCCAACCCGGTTCTTTCGCCGGTGCCCGATTCGGACGCGGCCGACTCGATCGAGTTCTTCGACAAGATCGTTAACCCTTCACTGAAGTCGGTCTACCGCGAAAATGGCGCCAAGTTCGCGAACGTCACCAAAGCATTCGGATCTGACTTGCCAGAAACCGACACCGTAGACACCAAAGAATTTGGCGTGATCGCCAAACGGGCCGAACAAATCTGTGTACTCACCTACTACTGCGAACTTCGCGACCTGCACCCGACGAACGCCGGGCACCGAAAGATCGCCGAACTGGTGTTGAAGACGAGTAAGAAGTAGCCGTGGAACACGCCTCTCGGGTCTTACTGGTCAGCCCCGGTTATCCGCCAAGCCTTGGCGGAGTCGAGGGCCATGTGGCAGGTCTGGCCACGAACCTAGTTGGCCTAGGTTGGCAGGTCGAGGTCCTAACCGCACGTCGCGGCGTGCGCAAGCCAACGGTCGAGCACCTCGACGGGGTCAAGGTGACGGTCCTGCCGGCCTGGCCGATCAAGTCGATGTCTCTTGCTCCGCGACTGCTCTGGCGGGCCCTGCGAGTTCGAGACGATTACGACGTAGTCCACGTGCACAGCTACCACGCACTTACTGGTTTGGCTGCTCTGCGCCGACGCCGCCGGCTAGTTTTCACCCCGCACTTTCACGGCGGCGGCCATTCACCAGTGGCCAAAATTCTTCATCTGGCCTATCGCATGCTTGGCCGGCGCTGCTTTGCCAACGCCGACGAAATCATTTGCGTGTCGTCGGCCGAGAAAGAGTTGCTCGTTCGCGAACATCCGGTAGCCGCTGGCAAAGTCACCGTCATCCCAAACGGGGTCGACGTGGCGGCTGTCCAAAGTGCCAAGCCATTTGAGTCCGTCGCACCAGTGGTGTTGAGTCTGGGCCGGGTTGAACCGTACAAGCACGTAGACCAGGTAGTTGCGGCCTTCGCCAAAGTTGCTGCGGCGGCGCAACTGGTCGTGGTTGGCAGTGGGTCCGCGCTTGACGCGGTGAAGACCGCCGTAGGCAAGGACACTCGAGTGCAAGTGCTCGGTGCTGTCAGTGACACGGACGTCAACCGGTGGCGGGCCTCGGCTGCAGTGCTGGTGTCGCTCTCCGAACATGAGGCGTTTGGCATGGCGCCACTTGAGGCGGCCGCCGGCGGGGCCAGACTCGTGCTCAGCGACATCGCTGCGCACCGCGAAATAACGGCTACCTATCTAAGCGACCGGACCGAACTGGTCCCGGTTGCGGCCGACACCGGCACGGTGGCCGCCGCGATTGAGACCGCCCTTGCCAAACCATCGCTCGGCCCTGCAGAAGTTCCGACCTGGCGTGACGTCGCCGAGGCCACCGCTGCCGTCTATCGAGGAGACCAGTTATGACCAGTCGCCGAATGAACTTGCTCGACCGTCCGTGGCACGGCCATTTCCACGCTGCCGTCGCCTCCACGATCGCGGCACCGACACTGGAGCAACTTCGCGACTCGTTCGTCGAGTTCATCACCGCCTACCCTGATCACGCAATCGCCGGACGGGTCTCGCCGGACCAACGTCGCTGGGTTCAGGTTGCGCCAGCCGAACGACGTGCCCACGCCGAACGCGTATTTCAAGCCGGCCCTGAGTCAAACGAAGCCGAGGACTGGCTGAACCACGCCATCTCCAATGTCGACCAAGAACTGCCGCTTTCGGTCTACGTCGGCGCCGAAGCAATTTCGATTTCGCTCACCCACATGACCACCGACGGCGCCAGTTGCTCGCTGGTTATTAGCGCTCTGGCTCGAAACGACTTTGCGGCGATCTCCAGTCTCGAACCGCATGCCGACCTTTCGATGCTGATCAAGGCCGCGTTCAGGTCGGTGCGCGAGTACGGTTCGCGTTGGTGGGCCACCTTCCGAGGCAAAGACAACCTGGCGATCTCCGCGGGCACTGCGGCCGAACTGGTGGACCCGGCTGGTTGGGTGAACAGCGCACCACAACCAACCGCAGTGATGCACCGCTTAGAGCCTGCAGCGATGGCGCGGGCGAACGCTTGGCGCAAGGCCACCGGGCAGGAGATTTCGCTGACTTCGCTGTTGACCTCGGCCGTTTGGCGGGCGTTAGCGGCCGAATCGATTCCGGTCGCGCCCGGCGGCTTCACTGGACTGTTTGATTTGCGGCGCTTCTTGCCCAAACAGCAGCAGGTCCTGCCCGGAAACTTGGCCAAAGCCATCCACGTGGCGACCGATATGCGCGACCCGGCCGGCTTGCACGCCGCGGTGCAGGCGACCGTGGCCACCGGTCGCGCGTTGCCAGCGGCGATCATCGGAGCAGTGAGTTCGCTGCTGCCGCGACGCGCCAGCGCCCCAACGGCCAAGGCGTTGGAACTTACTTTCAGTTCTATGCCCGCGCTACCTGGGCGAGATTCGCTGCCGTGGACGGACCCGGACAACGCCCGCTATGGCGGACTTGGATTCCCCACCAGCGCGACCGGGATCAGCGCGTTCTCAGTCAGGATCGGTCAAGCCACCGAAATGTACGCCAGCTTCGATGCGCGAACCGTCAGCCCGGCTGCGGTCAAGCGGGCTTTCGCCCGATTAGACGACATCGAATCGTTGATGAGTTGAGCCGTTAGCGGCTCAACCAGCGCGCCAGCGTCTCGCGCACGCGGTGCAGTTGCTCGACCGGAACTTGCTCGTCGGCCTTGTGCGCATACGACGGATCGCCCGGCCCGAAGTTGACTGCGGGGATCTGAAGTTGGGTGAACTTTGCCACGTCCGTCCAGCCGTATTTTGGTCCTACTTGACCGCCGACTGCGGCCACAAAAGCCGCAGCCGCCGGTTGCTCCAACCCCGGCAACGCGCCGGGCGCCGAGTCGGTGACAGTTAGGTCATAGCCGGCGAAAACTTCCCGAAGATGGGCCAGCGCGGCCGCTTCGTCGAGGTCGGGGGCAAACCGGTAGTTCACCGTCAATACCGCTTCATCGGGGATAACGTTGCCGGCCACTCCCCCGCTGATGCCGACCGCGTTCAGCCCTTCACGATAGGTAAGACCGTCGATGGCCACTTCGCGAGGTTGATAGTCAGCCAGCGTCGCCAATGCCTGCGCGAGCGAGTGAATAGCGTTCTTGCCCATCCACGCCCGGGCCGAGTGCGCCCGCTCGCCGCGGGTTCGCAACTGCACCCGCATCGTGCCTTGGCAGCCGGCCTCGACCACCGCGTCGGTCGGTTCCATCAAGATGGCGAAGTCTCCGGCCAAGAGTTCAGGGCGTTCTCGAGCGATTCGACCCAAGCCGTTGAACTCGGCGGCGATCTCTTCGGCTTCATAAAACACCCAGGTGATTTCCCGGACCGGATCGGTTAGTTCTGCGGCCAAACTCAAGGCGATCGCCACGCCGCCCTTCATGTCGCACGTCCCAAGACCAAATAGCACTTCGCCATCGAGCCGAGAAGGCAAGTTCTGGTTTTCTGGGACCGTGTCTAGGTGCCCGGCGATCACGACGCGATCGCTGGCCGCGCCGGTAGTTCGCGCGATGATGGTGTGCTGCTCGCGAACTACTTCCAAGTGGGGCAATTTCGACAAGGCGGCAAAAACCGCGTCGGCGAGTTCGGCTTCGTGCAGGCTCTCGGACGGCACGTCGACGATGGCGCGAGTCAGCGAGACAATGTCGGCGCCAAGATCAAGTTCAAGCATCTGCCCAGCCTAACGAGTCAGCGCGCGTGCGATCACCGGTGCGATCGCGCGCAGAGCCTTGCCGCGGTGACTGATCGCGCTCTTTTGCTCGCTGGTCAGTTCCGCGGTCGAAATTTCGTAGCCATCGGCGGCGAACAGCGGATCGTAACCGAATCCACCTTCGCCTTGTTCGGCCGTCAAGATCCGCCCAGCCATTTCCCCGACAGCCAACTCTTCAGTTCCGTCAGGCAGCACTAGCGCCACCACACAGCGAAACTTCGCTGCCCGGCGATCAGCCGGCACGTCCGCTAGTTGAGCCAGCAGCAGTCGGTTGTTGGCCTCGTCGCCGCCGTCGGCGCGAGCGACGCCGGCCCACCTAGCCGAAAGCACCCCTGGCATCTGGTTGAGCGCCTCGATGCATAACCCCGAATCGTCGGCCAACGCCGGCAAGCCGGTGGCGGCAGCGGCTGCCCGGGCCTTGATTAGCGCGTTTCCTTCAAAGGTGGCTTCGGTTTCAGCCGGCTCTGGGTAATCGGCCACATCGGCCAGCCCGAGCACTTCGACCCCAGGGATCAGCGGCTCCAAGATGAGCCGCAGTTCGGCAAGCTTCTTGGCGTTGTTCGACGCCAGCACGACCTGACTCACTGAGCCAGCGCTTCGGACTGCAACCGGGTCAGGTCGGCACAACCGCTGGCCGCGAGGGCGAGCAGCGCATCGAGTTCGTCCTTGTCGAACGGCGCGCCCTCAGCGGTGCCTTGAACCTCGACGAACTTGCCCGAACCGGTCATCACGACGTTCATGTCTGTTTCGGCACGCACGTCCTCGACATAGGGCAGGTCGAGCATCGGCACGCCGTCGATGATGCCGACGCTGACCGCAGCAATCGAATCGATCAGCGGTTCACCGACGACCGCACCGGAGTCCTGCAGGTGGGTGACCGCGTCGGCTAGGGCGACGTATGCGCCGGTGATCGCCGCGGTGCGGGTGCCGCCGTCGGCCTGCAGCACATCGCAGTCGATCGCGATCGTGTTCTCGCCAAGTTTCGAAAGGTCAATCGAGGCCCGCAAGGACCGGCCGACCAACCGACTGATTTCGTGGGTGCGCCCGCCGACCTTGCCGCGCACCGATTCGCGCGCCGAGCGGTCGTGGGTGGCTTGCGGCAACATCGCGTACTCAGCGGTCAGCCAGCCGTTGCCAGACCCTTTTCGCCAACGCGGCACACCTTCTGTGGCGGCCGCTGCGCAAAGCACTCGGGTCTTACCGAACTCAATCAGACAGGAACCGGCCGCGTAATCCAACCAGTTTCGGGTGATCTTGATTGGTCGGAGTTGGTCTTCGGTCCTGCCGTCTTCGCGAGTCATAGGTAAACCGTAGTCGGACGGTTCAGAGCTCGAAAACGTCGCCTGCCTCGACCAGCCGATACTGCCCTTGCCAGGTTGCCAACAAGTCCCGTTCCACCTCGGTCCGATCGGTCCACGGCGGAATATGGGTGACTAAGATCCTGCCGACCCCTGCAGAGGTCGCGATCTGACCAACATCAGTTCCGGTCAAGTGCAGCTCTGGTGGATTCGTCCCGGACTCGACAAATGATGCTTCAGCCAACATGACGTCCGCGCCAGCGACAAAGTCGACGAGCTCACATTCGGGGCCGGTATCTCCGGTGTAGACCAAGGACTTGCCTTCGGCAGTCAACCTGACGGCATAGGCCTCAACTGGATGCGAAGTTCGAATGGCTTGCAG
>JAPXRA010000101.1:0-6767 GCA_033813795.1 Aeromicrobium sp.
CGGCAGGCAACAAACAACTATTGCCTGCCGGCGCCTGGCATCGCCGTTTGGTCAAACTCGAATTTGACCGACGTTGGCGGATCGCCGAGATAGCAGCGTGGGACTAGCCCAATTCGCCGTCGAAGGAGCCGGACTCAAGACGTTCCTTGACCGCGGTCAAGAACCGGCCCGCGTCGGCACCGTCGATGATCCGGTGATCGTAAGTCAGCGCGAGGTAGGCCATCGACCGGATCGCGATCGATTCGGATCCATTGTCGTCAGTGACCACGACCGGTCGCCGAACGATGGAACCTACGCCCAAGATCGCGACCTGAGGCTGGTTGATGATCGGGGTGTCAAACAGTGCGCCGTTGCTGCCCAGATTCGTGATGGTGAATGTTGCGCCACTGAGTTCATCTGGAGCGATCCGGTTGGTGCGGGTGCGTTCGGCGATGTCAGCGATCTTGCGCGCCAACCCAGTGACGTTGAGGTCACCGGCGTCGCTGACGGTTGGCACCAGCAGTCCGCGGTCGGTATCAACGGCGATACCTAAGTGCTCACCGGCCGGGTAGGTAACCGTTCCGGCCTCCAAATCCAAGGCGGCATTGACTTGCGGGTAGTGCTTGAGAGCGTCGATCGCGGCTTTGGCGAAGAACGGCAGGAAGGTCAACTTGGTGCCCTCGCGCTTGGCGAAAGCGTCCTTGTGCTCGTTGCGCAAGCGCACCACTTCGGTGACGTCGACTTCGTGCACTTGGGTCAACTGGGCGCTGACCTGCAAAGAGCCGACCATGCGTTCGGCAATGATCTTGCGCAATCGCGACAGATTCTCGGTACGACCACGAAGCGGCGACGGAGCAGCAGGTGCGGCAGCCGGGGCAGCAGCGGCTTGCGCCGGAGCTGCCTTGGGCGCGGCATCGAGAACGTCTTGTTTGCGGATTCGTCCACCCACACCGGTGCCGGTGACGGTCGCCAGATCGACGCCGTGCTGCTTGGCCAACTTGCGCACGATCGGCGTCACATAGCTGTCGGAAGCACTCGACGCGGGCGCTGCCGGTGCCGGCGTCGGCGGCGGCGCCGCAGGTGCTGGAGCAGGGGGAGCCGGAGCAGGCGGTGCCGGCGAAGCGGGTGCTGGTGCCGGCGGGGCTGGGGGAGCGGCGGCCGCCGGCGGTGCTGCCGGAGCCGGCGCCACGGCGCCTTCTGCGCCGATGATCGCCAATTCAGCGCCGACCTCGACGGTCTCGTCTTCGGCAACCTTGATCTCTAGGACAACGCCAGCGATCGGCGAGGGGATCTCGGTATCGACCTTGTCCGTCGAGATCTCAAGCAGGGGTTCATCGACCTCAACCCGGTCGCCAACGGCCTTGAGCCATTGGGTGACGGTGCCTTCGGTAACCGATTCGCCCAACGCAGGCAGGGTTACTGCCTGTCCCGACACTGCACCTGCGGGAGCCGCGGGGGCTTCGCCGGCGATCTCGCCAGCAGTCGGGGGTTCGGGAGTTGGTTCTGGCGCCGGTTCTGGCGCAACCGGCTCTGCGGCCACCGGTTCTGCTGCTGGTGCGGCCGCTGGAGCGCTCTGACCGGCCTCACCGATGATCGCCAGCACGGCGCCAACTTCGACCGTGTCGTCTTCTTCGACACGAATCTCCAAGATCGTGCCCGCCACTGGCGAGGGGATCTCGGTGTCGACTTTGTCGGTGGAGATTTCCAGTAGTGGCTCGTCTACCTCGATCGTGTCGCCGATGGCCTTTAGCCACTGGGTGACAGTGCCTTCGGTGACAGACTCGCCGAGTGCGGGAAGGGTGACTTCAGTGGTCATGGTGTCCTCTGTCCGGGCTCAGGCGTGGGTGTGCAGCGGTTTGCCAGCGAGCGCAAGTGCGGCCTCGCCGAGGGATTCGTTTTGGGTCGGGTGCGCGTGAATGAACTGCGCGACGTCCTCGGGGTAGGCCTCCCAGCCGACCCACAACATTGCTTCGCCAATCTGTTCACCCATCCGGGCGCCAAGCATGTGCACACCGACGATCGGGCCGTCCTTTTGACGAACGACCTTCACCGTGCCTGCGGTCTGCAGGATCTGGCTCTTGCCGTTGCCGCCGAGGTTGTACTCGAGGGTGGAAACCTCGCCGTATTGTTCCTTGGCTTGGGCTTCGGTCAGACCAACTGAGGCGATCTCGGGCTCGCAGTAGGTGACCCGGGGGATCGAGGAGTCCACCACCGGAGCCGGATTTAGCCCGGCGATCTCTTCGGCCACGAAGATGCCGTGGGCAAAGCCACGGTGCGCCAACTGCAGGCCCGGGACGAGGTCACCGACAGCGAACACGCCGTCAACGTTGGTGTGGAGGCGTTCGTTGGTCGGGACCCAACCGCGGTCGACGGTTACGCCAGCTTCCTCAAAACCAAGGCCGGCCGAACGCGGCCCGCGGCCGACCGCGACCAAAACCAGGTCGGTTTCGATCGTCTCGCCGTTTTCGAGAGTGACCACCGCGCCGGACTCGTTCTGGGTGACGCCGGTGAACTTCACTCCGGTCTTAAACGCGATCTTGCGCTTGCGGAAGGCACGCTCCAGCCCCTTGGAAAGCACCGGATCCTCGAGCGGCACCAGCGACGGCAGCGCTTCGATGATGGTGACTTCGGCGCCGAAGGACTTCCAGACCGAGGCGAACTCCACGCCGATAACCGATCCGCCGATGATCACGGCGCGCTTGGGAACTTCTTCGAGCACGAGTGCCTGATCGCTGGTCATTACGCGACCGCCGATCTCGATGCCGAGGGTGCGCGGTTCCGAACCGGTAGCCAGAACCAAGTTCTTGCCGGTGTAACGCTTGCCGTTGACCTCAACGGTGCGCGAGTCAACTACCTTGCCGTCACCTTCGATAACGGTGATTCCGTCTTGGTTCACCAAGCCGGTCAGACCTTTGTAAAGCCGGTCGATGACGCCTTGCTTGTAGGAGTTCACCTTCACCATGTCGACGCTGTCGAAGGAAGTGTTCACGCCAATGGACGAGCCTTCGCGCGCAGTTTCAGCAACTTCTGCAGCGTGCAGCAGTGCTTTGGTGGGGATACAGCCTTGGTGCAGGCAAGTGCCGCCAACCTTGGCTTTCTCGATTAGGGCAACAGTCTTGCCGAGCTGGACGGCGCGCAACGCGCAAGCGTAGCCTCCGCTTCCGGCTCCGAGAATGACGATATCGAACGAGTGGGGAGCGTCGTCGGGCACGGTTTCCTCCGGGTAGGTGGTCTGTTGCCATCTTGTCACTTGGCTGGTCAACCTTGCCACCGGGGAGGTGCAACTGGTCGTGACCAGTTCACGTATTGCTCATCGTCCGTCAGGCAAACTTGGTCCGTGGGACTTTTCAAGAAGCGACGACGCACCGAATCTGGGGCGGTAATTTCCGACCGGGACGCCAAGCGCTCGGATCTGGCCGAATTGCGCGAGTTCGCAAAATCGCGCGCCGGAGTCGAAGCGTTTGTCGAGCCGCAAACCTCGGTGAGCCAACTGTCGATCGTGTTGGTGGCCGCAGACGGCGAGTCGATCAGACGCCGGGTGGGAACTGCCAAGGCCGCCAGCGATCTAGCGCGCGGACTGAAGATTCCGATCTACGACGCCCACAAGGTTGGCTATCCAAAACGGATGCGTGACTACAACCTGAATTCGGCTGCGCAGAAGTCTTCGGTTCAGGCGGGTCGCGGCAAGTACTCCTCGGCTGAGTTCGCGGCGATCATGACGCTTGAATCGATCGCCGGGGTCGAACCTCTTGGGCGCGATCCGGAAAAGTCCGACCTGCAACGGGTGCTGCGTGCCGCGCGAGCGGTCGCGCACCCGGACCGCCGTGACGGCGACCGCGCGAAGTGGGATCAAGTCGAGCAAGCCGCGCGCACCTTGGGTCTGTGAGGGACGACTCAAGCAAGATCGCGGGCGAACTCCACCAGCGTTCGTACTGACGCTCCGGTCCCGCCGGCGGGGGTGTAGTCGAAAGCGCCACCGTCGTTGAATGCCGGACCAGCGATGTCGAGGTGAGCCCACGATGCGTCGGCGACAAATGCGCGCAAGAAGGCAGCCGCATACATCGTTCCGCCGTATGGTTTCGGGTTGTGTTGGCGCAGATCGGCAATCTGCGAGGTCGAGACCGCCTTGCCGATCTCTTCGGTGATCGGTAAGCGCCACATCGATTCGCCAGTTCGTGCGGCGGCCTGGAGCACTCGATTTTGAAGTTCGTCGTCGTTGCCAAGGACTGCCGTAGTGCGGGTGCCGAGCGCTACCATCGCAGCGCCGGTCAAGGTGGCGACGTCAACGATGTGATCTGGCTTGGCTTCCAGTGCCAAAGCAAGACCGTCAGCGAGCACGAGGCGACCTTCGGCGTCGGTGTTGTGGACTTCAACGGTCGCTCCCGAACGCATCTTCAACACGTCGCCCGGGCGGGTGGCCGTGCCGCTGGGCATGTTTTCGGCGATGCAAGCAAAGGCCGTCACTTGGATTTTCAGCCCAAGGTTCGCGATGGCGTTGACGGCCGCCACGACCGCGGCCGCGCCGCCCATGTCGCACTTCATCGTCATCATCGAACTGCCTGGCTTTAGCGACAAGCCACCCGAATCGAAGGTGATGCCCTTGCCGACGAGCGCCAAGTGCTTGGTGGCGCCGGTCGGCCGGTAGGCCAACTTGACAAGGCGCGGCGGTGCGGCCGAACCGCTGCCGACTCCCAAGATGCCGCCGCAGTTTTCTTTGGCGAGCCGTTTTTCGTCCCAAATGGTGACCCGAACGCCGGTGGCGGCGGAGGCTTTGATCGCCTCGGCAAATGCCGGCGGCCGCAAATCGCTAGGCGGGGTGTTTACCCAATCGCGAGCCAAACACGCGGCTTCGGCTACCAGAACTGCTTGTTCAACCAATCCCTTTGCGGCAGCTTTTCGCGCATTTTGGCTGACGATGGTTACTACGGTCGGCGGGCCGGGCTTCTGGCTTTCTTTGGTCGACTTGTACTCGACGTAGTGGTAACTGGTGAGCACGACGGCCTCGGCAATCGCGGCCAAGTCCGGGTTCGGCAGCCCGGTCGGGTCGATGCCGACCTTCGTTGACTTACTCAAGGCGCGAAGCCCCTGAGCTACGGCGCGACGCTGCTGTTCGGCGTCGGGGTCTTCGGTGGTCGTCACCCAGGCGGTGACCCGGTTTTCAGCGCTTGGCACGACGGCGCACTGGCCCGGTTCTCCAGTTATTCCCAAAGCGGCCCACGGGGTTCCAGCAGGCAACTGTGTCCCCGAAGGGAACAGGATGATTACATCGTCGACTGCTGGCAAGGACGTTTTCAACTGGACCGTAGGCATGCCGCCACTGTAGCCAGCGGTAGTTTGACCACATGGCACTGCTTCAGTCACCACTGCATAGTCGTCACGAGGCGCTCGGCGCAAAGTTCGCCGAGTTCGGCGGATGGTCGATGCCGCTGGAATACGCGAACGGGGGAGTGCTGGCCGAGCACAAAGCCGTCCGCGAGGCGGTTGGCTTGTTCGACGTCAGCCACCTGGGCAAGGCACTAGTTCGCGGTCCGGGCGCGGCGGAGTTTGTGAACTCGTGCTTCACCAATGACTTGAATCGAATCGCGCCGGGCAAAGCGCAGTACACCCTGTGTTGCCAAGAAGGCGGCGGCACCGTCGACGATCTGATCGCGTATCTGCGCAGCGACGACGAAGTCTTCTTGATCCCGAACGCAGCCAATACCGCCGAAGTGGTTCGTCTGCTTCGAGCGGGGGCACCGGCCGGGATCGAGGTAACCGATCAGCACGCAGATTTTGCCGTGCTGGCGGTGCAAGGTCCCAAGAGCGACGAAGTTCTCGAAGTGTTGAACCTGCAAACCAATCACGAGTACATGTCCTTCGTCGCTGGCGAGGTTGCGGGCAAGTCCTTGACCGTATGCCGCACCGGCTACACCGGAGAGCGTGGCTATGAACTCGTAGTCGCTGCAGCCGATGCCGCCGCGGTCTGGGACGCGGTGATGCTCGCTGGTGAGGCCTACGAAATCCGCGCTTGTGGCCTCGGCGCGCGCGACACCCTGCGAACCGAGATGGGCTACCCACTGCACGGGCACGAACTTTCCGCCACGATCTCGCCGGTAATGGCGCGGACCGGTTGGGCGGTCGGCTGGAACAAGCCTGAGTTCTGGGGCAAGGCTTCGCTGGAGCAGCAGCGGTCCGAAAAGTCCGTTCGAACCTTGCGTGGCCTAGTGGCCACCGGGCGTGGAATCCCGCGAGCCGGCATGACGGTGCTGGCACAAGGCGGCGGAGAAATCGGTGAAATCACTTCTGGCACGTTCTCGCCAACTCTGCGCCAAGGAATCGGTCTTGCCCTGCTGGACCCGCAGGTCGCTGACGGTCAACTCGTTGAAGTTGATGTGCGCGGCCGGATCCAAGAATTCACCGTGACAAAGCCGCCGTTCGTGCAACCTTCGACCAAGGAGTCCTGAGATGGCTTTCAGTTGGCGCTATGAAAATCAGGACGGCGAACTGGCCGGTACTTCGGCCGAATTTGCCGAACGCGAAGCGGCCGAGGCGTGGATTGGCGAGGCCTTCGACGATCTGCTCGAGCAGGGGATCGAACAGGTGAATCTGTTCGACGGCGATGAATTGGTCTACGGGCCGATGTCGCTGCGGCCCGAGTAGTTCGTCAGTACTTCTCGTTGAGTGGCTGCCCGATCGCGATCGTCGGCTTTGGCAGTCGGAGTCGGCGCATTTGCGTACTACGCAAGACCGCGTAAAGCACCGCTCCGCGTGCTTCGGCCTTGCTGAACCGCTTGTTGAGTTCGCGCTTG
>JAPXRA010000102.1:0-5416 GCA_033813795.1 Aeromicrobium sp.
CCTCGCCTACCGGCGGGTGCTCACCTACGTGCTCAACGTGGCGACGGAGCCGGGCTTTGAGATCAACGAAGCGGTGCTTCGTTCCATGCACTTCATGTTGCTCGACCACGAGATCTCCAAATCTCCAGGGCGCTACCGCACGAGGGAGATCTTCGTGCGCGACGACAGGCGTGGGCTCAATGTCTATGAAGGGCCTGACGCCGATAGGGTCCCTGAGCTAATGCGTGAACTGTCGGAGTCGCTTGCTGCCCCCGGCGCAGATGACCCGCTGGTGCGGGGAGCCATGGCGCATCTCAATCTGGTGTTGATTCACCCTTTTCGTGATGGAAACGGGCGGATGGCTCGGGCCCTCCAGACGATGGTGCTGGCACAGGACCAAGTCGTCGAACCGACTTTCTCCAGCATCGAGGAGTGGCTGGGGAACAACACGCAGGACTATTACGACATCCTTGCAGCGACAGGCCGAGGTGGCTGGCACCCCGAAAACGATGCGACGCTTTGGGTCAAGTTCAATCTCCGAGCACACCACATGCAGGCTCAGACGATGCGGCGCCGCTTTGACGAGGCCGAGTCGCAGTGGCGCGGAATTGATGAGCTAATCGGTTCGTACAAACTGAATGACCGGATCGGCTCCGCACTCTTTGATGCCTTGTTGGGTTTACGCGTGACGCGGCCGTCGTACGTGAAACTCACCGAGCTCGACGAACGCACCGCGACTAGAGATCTCGTGAACGCGGCCGAGGTTGGCCTCCTCGAAACTCGCGGTGAGCGACGGGGGCGCCACTATGTCGCCGGAGCGCCCCTGCGCGAGATTCAGGAACGAATCCGGGCGGCAAGGGAGCCACTTATTGACCCGTATCCGACCTTACTTTCAGAGATCCGACGTGCTCTGCCATAGGAATCAGCGTGACACGCCGAGGCGCCGCGGGATCAGCGCGGCCGACCGCCAGGTTCGTTGGCTAGGGGGACGGCTACAGCTTTTCTAACGGTGCGTATCGCAGAAGCAATCGCTTGACCCCGGCCGAGCCGAAGTCCACACTCGCGACCGACTTTTCCGCCGATCCTTCAACGGTGACCACCGTGCCCAGGCCGAAACTGTCGTGAGTGACCCGGTCGCCGGGACTGAGCGAGAGCACGTCCTTGGTGGTTCGTTTGGTGGACCGCGCAGCCACCGTCGAAGTCTTGAACGAAACCGGTTTTGGCGCCGATGACGATGCGGCCGGCGTGCGCCCGAGTCGCCGCCACTCGATCAGGTCGCCACTGATGTCGTCAATGAACCGCGACGCCGGGTTGTACGCAGGTGCGCCCCAAGACGAGCGGACTGAGGCGTGCGTCAGATAAAGCCGCTCTTGGGCGCGGGTGATGCCGACATAGGCCAAGCGGCGCTCCTCGGCAAGTTCGGCCGGGTCGCCGATCGAGCGTTGGTGCGGGAAAACCCCGTCTTCTAGTCCGGTGAGAAACACGACCGGAAACTCCAGGCCCTTGGCTGTGTGCAGGGTCATCAGTGTCACCACTTCGTCGCCGGCTTGGGGGAGTGAATCGGCGTCGGCGACTAGCGCAACCTGCTCGAGGAACGCAGCCAAAGAGCCGGGTGCGAACGACTCGGTCTCGACAAACTCTGGTTCCGCCGCTTCCGGTTCGCCGTCTTCGGTTACATCGGCGGCCGCGGCCACGAACTCACGGGTTACCGCGACGAGTTCGGCCAAGTTCTCGACTCGAGTTTCGTCTTGTGGATCGGTGCTTTGCTCAAGGGCGGCCAAGTAGCCGGATTTGGTGAGCGCCGCTTCGAGCACGCCGTCGGCGGGCGCATCAGTGGCCGCCAACTCCATTAGTTCAGTCATCACCGTGGTGAAGGCGATGATCGCGCTACGCGACCTAGTAGCCAACTCGTCGATTTCGTCAACTCGGTTGAGGGCTTGCCAGAAACTCAAATCGTGCCGGGCAGCGAACCGTTCGACCGCGGACTCGGCCCGAGCACCGATGCCACGTTTGGGTTCGTTGAGGATGCGGCGCAGCGAGACCGTGTCTTTGGGGTTTACCAGGACGCGCAAGTACGCCAAAGCGTCTTTGATTTCTCGGCGTTCGTAAAACCGGACGCCGCCGACCACGCGGTACGGCATCCCGACCCGGATGAAGACTTCTTCAAAAACCCGCGACTGGGCGTTGGTCCGATAAAAGATCGCCACGTCGCCCGGAGTCGCCTGTTTCGCATCGGTAAGTCGGTCGATTTCCTCAGCGACGAACTGTGCCTCGCTGCGTTCGTCGTCACCGACGTAGCCGACGAGTTTTTCGCCGTCGCCGTTGGCGGACCACAGGTTCTTTTCCTGGCGGCCACGATTCTTGCTGATCACCGAGTTCGCAGCAGCCAAAATGTTTTGGGTGGAGCGGTAGTTCTGTTCCAGTAGCACCGTCTTGGCATTGGAGAAGTCGGTTTCAAACTCCAAAATGTTGCGAATGTTCGCACCACGGAACGCATAAATCGACTGGTCTGAATCGCCAACCACCATCAGATCGGCTTCGGGGTTGTTGTCCGGATCGCAAAGTTCGCGGATCAGCGAGTACTGCGCGTGGTTGGTGTCTTGGTATTCGTCGACTAGCACGTGGGCGAAGCGACGCCGGTAGTTTTCTCGAATTTCTGGCCACGCGCCAAACAACTGGACGGTGTTCATGATCAGGTCGTCAAAGTCCATCGCATTCGCCGCGCGCAACCGGCGTTGGTACTCGCCGTAACACGAGGCGAAGGTTTCCTCGAGGGAGTTCTTGGCGGCGCTAGCGGCTTGGTCCTGATCGACGAGTTCGTTCTTCTGGTTCGACACCCAGTTCAGCACGCCGCGTGGGTTGACCCGTTTGGGATCTAATTCCAGATCGCGACAGACCAGCGTCATTAGCCGTTTGGAGTCGGCCGAGTCATAGATGGAGAAGGAAGAGGTGAACCCCAAAACTGTTGCCTCGCGGCGCAGGATGCGCACGCAGGCCGAGTGGAAGGTTGACACCCACATCATCTTGGCGCGCGGGCCAACTAAGTCGGCGACGCGCTCGCGCATTTCGGCGGCCGCCTTGTTGGTGAAGGTGATCGCCAAGATGGATCCGGGATGAACCGAACGCGCGCCGATCAACCAAGCGATCCGCCGGGTCAGCACCCGCGTCTTGCCAGAGCCAGCGCCCGCGACCACCAAAAGCGGGCCGCCCTCGTGCGTTACCGCCTCGAGTTGGGACTCGTTTAGCCCGTCGAGCAGGGCGTCGACGTCGGTTGCGACCGTGCCGCCAGCGCCGGTGCTGGTGGTGGTCGAGGCGGTCTTGGACTTGGGCAAAGGGAAAGGCAGAGTCATCGCCGTCCAAGACTAACTGTGGGCGCTGACGCTTTCTGGCAACACTGTGACCGGATTATCAGCGCCCAAGATCGGCAGCGGCTGCCGCCAGAACATATTGTTGATGAAGTGGTGGAACTTCGCGGGATCTGGCGCACGATCCTAGGCTTCGCGGCCGCGATGGTCCTGGTCGTCTTTGTCGTTCGCCTCGACATCCAAAACGAGCTTCCACTGTTGGAGTCGAGCCCGCCACGAGAAGCGCCGGTTGCGGTGGTCGGACCGATGCCCGATGCGGCCACCATGCGCGACGCGCTGAACGGGCCTGCCGAACACCCGCTCGCCGCCCGAGTCGGCACCAGCAAGGAGTCGGCAATAGCTCAGCTTCGGGCTCGGGACGTGAGCGCTGTCATCGTGCTCGGGCCGAAGGGCCGCCACGAGCTGATGATCGCTTCGGCAGCCAGCGCGATCGAAGCCGAACACATCGTCGCGGTCACCAAAGAGGTGCTGGCCGTTAGCGACCAGAGGTTGAAAGTCACCGATCTGGTAGCCAACGGCGCCAAAGACCGCCGAGGTCTGGGCTCGCTTAGGCTCGCGGTTGCCTGGACGATCCTGGCCGTAGTTCTAGCCGGGTTGCTCGCATTCAACTTCGGTTCCAGATCCACTCATCGCCGGCTCGTGCGACTGCGGTTCGGCGGACTTGCGATGGGGGCAGTCGCGGCCGGCCTCCTGAGCGCGCTGTTCTCCGATGTGCTGCTCGCGCGGTTTGACGTTCCGGTGTTGGCGTTGGCTGCACTCGGTGCGCTCGTGATTGCCGGGGTGGGTGCGGTGACCCTGGCGGCGTTCGCTTGGTTTGGCGCCTGGGGCTATTGGGCGACAGCCATCGTAGTGATTGGTTTGGGCCTACCCGGTGCGATTGGGGCATGGCCGTTGACGGCGCTGAACTCGCTCTGGCCGACCATGCTGGCTTGGTTGCCGCCCGGCGCGGCAACTTGGGGCATCCGGGGGCTGGTCTACTTCGATGGCGAAGGCATCGGTCGAGTCGTGGCGATGATGACCGTTTGGCTGGTTCTGGGTTTTGGCCTGACGCTATTGGCGGTAACTACCAACGACGCCGACCCGCGTCTTCGCCGGTTCCACCCGTCGTTGCGTCGGGCGCCGTTCGTGTCCGGTTTCTTGGGTTTGGTGGCACTGGCAGTCCTAGTGGTTTTCCCGGCCTCGGGCTCGATCAACCGCGAGGACTTGTCGCCGGCGCTTCAGGTCAAGTGTGAGCGTTTCACTCCGCCGACCTCGGTGGCGCAGCTAAATCAGCTAGTAAATTCCAGTCGATCGCTGCCGGGTTTCGTCGGCGGCGATCTCGGCGCCAGTACGCCGGTAGCCGATGGTCGGTCCTTGTTCGTTTTCGGCGACACGATCCGACAAGACCAATTCAGTTCCCAGAAAATGGTGCGGAACTCAATGTTGGTGTTTGGTCGCGATTGCGCCGGGGCTGTGCAACGCCGCGACAAAGGGGCGGTGATCCCCGACCGCGCCGACGGCGTCGGCTACTGGCCGATGTCCATCGCAGCGGCAGACGTCGGCGGGTATCAGTTGGTCGGGGTGATGGCTCAACGAGTCAAGCAAACCTCGGGCGGAGCGTTCGGATTTGAAAACCTTGGCCCGGCGCTGGCGGTCTTTAGAGTCGACCCTGGCCGCGCCCCAGTCCTGCAGCGGGTCGCCGACATCGGTGAAGACGACCCCTCAACCTCGCGGCCGGTATGGGGTGCCGGCGCGACGATCGACGACGGCACGGTCTACCTCTACGGCACCAGCCGAGTTGAAGGCGGCGGATTCGGTTGGGCGATGTCGGTCGCCAAAGTCAAGCTAACTGAGATCTCGAACTTGTCGCGCTGGCGCTATTTCGACGGAACTAGGTGGCAGTCCAAACCACAGAAGGCCGCGAAACTCATCGCGCAAGACGGCGGCGTATCGCAGACGCCCTCGGTATTCAAGCAGGGTGACACTTGGTACGTGATCAGTAAACAGTCCGACTTCGTTGGCACCGACTTGGTCGCTTGGACCGCACCTAGTCCGGCCGGCCCATTTACCGCGAAGCCGCCGTTGGCGAAGAT
>JAPXRA010000102.1:5426-6751 GCA_033813795.1 Aeromicrobium sp.
AGACAGGAACACGTGCTGCGTTACAGCCCGATGGCGCACCCCGAACTGCTGCCGAAAGCGAACACGATGGTCGTTTCGATCAGCCGCAACAGCGAGGATCCGGCGGCGATCGCGGCTCGCCCGGAACTGTATCGACCGGAGTTCATTCGGGTGCGGCTTCCTTGACCTAGCGCCGTTTGCGCAAAAGAACACCCGGCGGCCCACTAGGGTTCACTGTCTGAACAGGTTGCGTTCACCTGCCTGCGTTGTGCTTGGCCGATCCCTGTTTTCTAAGGTTGGAATCTGATGTCCCCGCTGCGCAATGCCTTTTCGCCCCTGCTCGCCCTAGCTCTAGCGCTCGGGTTGGCTGGAGCTCCGACAACTAGTGCGAGCGCCGCCGAACCGGCCGTGCCGGCGCTGTTCGTTTCGGAGATCAATCCTGATAACGGAACCCACTCATTTACCGATGCTGGCGGCACCGAGCGCACATCGACTCAAGACAACTTCGAGTTCTTCGAAATCGCGAACACCACTTCTTCGCCGATCGAATTGACCGCCGGCGGGTACTCCCTGACCTATGGCGCGACGGTATTGACCATCGACCCGACAACGCCGGCAATCGTTCCAGCAAATGGTGCCTTGACCTTCTGGCTGCGCTATCAAGCCGGCTCGGCAGATGGGTTCAGTGGCGGCAGCCCGAACGCGAACTTGTTTAGCGACTCGAACTTCCGGGCGCACTACGGTGTCGACTCCAGCGTCAAAATTGCCTATGTGACCGGCCAGCAAGGCATGGCGAACTCCGGATCGCGAACGCTTGGCATCCGAAAAGGCACCGACTTGGTCAGCGAGTCGACCTACAGCAGCACCACCGACATTGCCCAGGACCTAAGCGCGCACTTCGCTTCGCCCGCAGTCGGAGCAACCGCTGCCACGGTCTTGGCGGCACGCCGGACGCCCACGCCGGGAAGTTTGTCGGCCGGTCAACTGCCTGGCCCGACCACCGAGCCGACGACCGACCCGACGACTGAGCCGACGACTGATCCGACGACCGACCCGACGACAGAACCGACCACCGCGCCCAAGCCGGCGCCAGTGTTCGTCTCTGAAATCAATCCCGACAACGCGACGCACACCTTCACCGATGCTGGCGGGATTGAGCGCACCTCGACTCAAGACAACTTCGAGTTTTTCGAAGTCGCGAACACCACCAACGCCGATATCGACTTGCTCGCAGAAAACTACTCGCTGCGATACGGGGCAACTGAGCTTACGATCGACCCGGCCACCGAAGCGATCGTGCCCGCTCGGGGCGCGCTGACATTCTGGCTGCGGTATCAGTCCGGTTC
>JAPXRA010000103.1:0-6735 GCA_033813795.1 Aeromicrobium sp.
TTGATCGCCACCTTGATGGTTGGCGCCTTGGCGCTGTCGCCAGTTGGCGCCAACGCGACCGAGGTCTCGCCGCGTCAAGTCATCGACTCGCCAACTTCGCCGGCTCCAGAGGTGTCAGTGGAGCAGACCGCGGTCAAGGCAGTCGCCGGCGACGCTAGTTCGGCAACGATCAAGCGTACCGAGGTGCCACCGTTCCAGATGGCCGGAGTCACTTGGGATGCTGACGCCACCGCAAAGGACGTCACCGTTCGGATTCAGATTCGCACCAATGGCGTGTGGGGCGCCTGGGAGAACCTCGAAACCGAAGAAAGCATCGAGGGCGGCCGGCCAGGTTCGGTGCCGCTGTGGAGCGCCGCTGTGGCCGACGGAGTCTCCGTCGACGTCCAGGCAGCCAGCGGCGCGGTAAGCGGCGTGAAAGTGACTACGATCGATCCGGGCACCAACAACTCAGTCACCACCGCTCGCGTCGCCGCCGCGAACGCCCAGGACGAACCAGAAGTTCCAGAAGAACCCGAAGTTCCTGCTTTGCCCAACTCCGAGCCGACCGACGGAACCCCGACGGTCGTGCCAATGCCGACCATCATTTCTCGCTCCAGTTGGGGAGCGGCTTCCGGCAGCAAATGCGACAGTCCTACGACGCAGCCCAAAGCGCGTGGCGTCGTGGTGCACCACACCGCCGGTTCAAACACCTACAAGAAGTCCGACGCCGCGGCCTTGGTGCGCGGCTACCAGTCGTATCACATCAACGGCCACGGCTGGTGCGACATCGGTTACAGCTTCCTCGTTGACCGATTCGGGCAAATCTTCGAAGGCCGCAAGGGCGGCGTGCTGAATCAGGTTCGCGCGGCCCACTCCGGCGTTGACGCGGTCAACCAGTGGGCGACCGGCATCTCGATGATGGGCCACTTTGAAAAGACCGAACCGTCCGAGGCGTTGAAGTCGGCAATGGTTCGCCTGGTCGGTTGGCGGCTGAAGTACTTCGGGGCGAACCCCAAAGGCACCTACACCGTCGGCGGCAAAAAGTACCAGGTCCTCAACGGGCACCGCGACGTAAAGTCGACCGCCTGCCCGGGCGCGGTGGCCTACAAATGGCTAAACGCCGTTGGTGGTCTGCGCGATCGAGTCGCGGCCTACACCTCTAAGGCAACCTCCGCGGCCGGGAAACCGGTCAAGTACACCGTCCCAACCGGCGTGAAAGTTTCTTCGCGCACCACCAGCAGCCTCACGCTCAAATGGACCGCGCAGGCTCAAGCGCCTGGCTATTTGGTGCACTTCATTCAGTTCGGCCACAGCACGGGTACGCGTTACTTCTACCCGAGCACAAACTCGGTCACGATCCCCGGTCTTGAGCGCGGCACGCGCTACCAAGTTCGAGTGGCCGTGGCCAACCCGGCCACGCGGGAGCGGCTAACGACCTACACCACCGCTCCAGGCTTGGCAGCGTTCACCTTGACCAACGAGCCGAGTTCCTCGCCAAAGCCGACGGTCAAGAACTCGGTCACCATGTCGTCGTCTGGCTCGGTCAAGTTCAAGGGTCGCGGGTTCGGTCACGGCATCGGCATGAGCCAGTATGGCGCCGAAGGCGGGGCGCGAGCCGGACACAAGTTCGACGCCATCTTGCGCAAGTACTACCCCGGGACGACCACCAAGACGCGCTCGGGATCGATCCGGGTACACATCACCGGTGACACCACCTCTTCGGTGAACGTGCTGCCAGCGACCGGGCTGAAGGTGCGGCTATTGATCACCGGTCAGATCATCAAGCTGCCGAACTCGGTCAAGGGCCGCAAGGTGCG
Organism: Aeromicrobium sp.; assembly: GCA_033813795.1. Lineage (GTDB taxonomy): Bacteria > Actinomycetota > Actinomycetes > Propionibacteriales > Nocardioidaceae > Aeromicrobium. The sequence goes on from JAPXRA010000103.1 coordinate 1,797, forward strand.
CAACTGGATGATCAACAATGCCGCCAAGAACAAGGCGCACAACACCTTGTTCTACCGCTCGGGCTCTAAGTGGTACACCTACAAGACCTTCTCTTCGACCGCCCAGTTCGAGGGCCCATCGACGATCAAACTGGTGATGCCAGATGGCTCGACGCGGACCTACCGCGGCGCACTTCGTTCGGTGCGACCCAAGCCGGGTTCGAGTGAACGTGACACGGTCAACGTGCTCCCACTGGAGCACTACCTTCGCGGCGTTGTGCCGCGCGAGATGCCGTCGAGTTGGAGCATCGAGGCACTCAAGGCCCAGTCGGTGGCGGCGCGCACCTACGCCGCGCGCTACCTAGGTAGCTCAAAGCCCTTCGATATCTGCGACACCACCTCTTGTCAGGTCTACGGCGGCTACGCCGACGAGACTGCCCGAACGAACTCAGCGATCGCTGGCACCAAGGGCAAGATCTTGACCTACGGCGGCAAACCGGCGTTGACCCAGTTCTCGGCGTCCTCTGGCGGTTACACCAACAAGGGATCGTTTAGTTACCTGTCGGCCGTGGCCGACCCTTGGGACGCTTGGAGCGGAAACGCCAACCACAGTTGGTCGGTGAAGGTCAGCGCCAAGACGATCGCGGCGAAGTATCGGTCCGTCGGCACCCCCAAGACGCTTACGGTCACGAAGCGAAACGGTCTCGGCGAGGCCGGTGGCCGCGTGTTGTCGATGACGATCAAGGGCTCCAAAGGTTCCAAGACCATCACCGGTAACGACGCTCGTTGGGCGTTCGGGCTGCGTTCGGACTGGTTCAGTTTCTAGCCGCGAAGGTGGAATAATCGACCTATGCTTCGCCGCCGACTTTGGGTCACGATTGTTACCGCTGCATTGGCCAACGCCCTCGCCCTCGGGGCCGCAGCGTGGTTTCTTGACGGCTTCACCCTGACCGCGCCGTGGTGGGCGATCTCGGTGCTGCTGTTCACCGTGCTGAGCGTCATCTTGCGCACCGCCGCGATTCGGTTGGGATCAAAGTGGTTGCGCGTCACCACGATCACCGGTGGGCTGTTGCTCACGGCTGCCGCGCTGGGACTGACCGATCAAATCGTGCCGAGTTCAGGCTTTGACCTGCATGGCGCGAAAACCTGGGTCGCGGTCACGCTCATCGTGTGGGCTGCCGGGGTCGCGTTCGGCGAAGTTGACCATCACGCACCGGAAAAGACCCCTGGGGTTTCGCCAGAGGATCGTGATGCTGCTAAAGACCGGCTGCGCAAGGCTTCCTGAATCTGCTGCACAACCGAAACCGGCCCGAGCAAATCGCTCGGGCCGGTTTCGTTTGCTTGGACTCAGGCGTCCTTGATGTCACACAAGACAGCGCCAGCGCCGACGGTGGCTCCGATCTCGGCATCAAGGCTGGTGATCACGCCGGAGCGGTGAGCGTTGATGGGCTGTTCCATCTTCATCGCTTCGATAACCACGATCAGATCGCCCTCGGCAACTTCCTGGCCGTTCTCGACGGCCAACTTGACGACGGTGCCCTGCATCGGCGAGGTCAAGGAGTCACCCGAAGCGGCGGCGCCGGCAGCCTTGCCGCCCTTGCGCTTGGCCTTCTTCTGCGCCCCACCAGCGGCTGCGGCCGCGCCGAGTCCGCCTGGCAGCACAACTTCGACCCGCTTGCCGCCAACTTCGACGGTGACCCGCTCGCGCTCGGCCGGTTCATCGAGATCGCCGGCGACCGCGTTGTACGGCTCAAGCTGGTTGTTGTAGTCGGTTTCGATCCACGTGGTGTAGACGTCAAACGAGCCGTTTGAAGCGTTGTAGGCCGGATCGTCGAGCACGTCGCGGTGGAACGGGATAACGGTCGGCATGCCGTCGACGACGAACTCGTCGAGGGCGCGTCGCGACCGCTCGATCGCTTGTTCGCGGGTGGCGCCGGTGACAATCAACTTCGCCACGAGCGAGTCGAACGAGCCGGGGATGGTTTCGCCCTGCTCATAGCCCGAATCGACCCGCACGCCCGGACCCGAGGGCGGGTTCCAGGCGGTCAGGGTGCCCGGTGCCGGCAGGAAGCCACGGCCGCCGTCTTCGGCGTTGATCCGGAACTCGATCGAGTGGCCACGCAAGGCCGGATCGTCGTAGCCGAGTTCTTCGCCAGCAGCGATCCGGAACATTTCCCGGACCAAATCGACGCCAGCTACTTCTTCGGAGACCGGGTGTTCGACCTGCAGTCGGGTGTTGACTTCGAGGAAGCTGATCGTGCCGTCGGCGCCGACGAGGAACTCGCAGGTGCCAGCACCGACGTAGCCCGCTTCCTTCAAGATCGCCTTGGAAGAGCTGTAAAGCCGCTCGACCTGGTCGTCGCTCAGGAACGGAGCGGGGGCTTCTTCGACGAGCTTTTGGTGGCGTCGTTGCAGCGAGCAGTCACGCGTCGAGATGACCACCACGTTGCCGTGGGCGTCGGCCAAGCACTGGGTCTCGACGTGGCGCGGCTTGTAGAGGAACTTCTCGACCAGGCACTCGCCGCGACCGAACGCGGTGACCGCTTCGCGGACGGCCGATTCGTAAAGTTCGGGGATTTCTTCGATCGTGCTGGCGACCTTGAGGCCACGGCCACCGCCGCCGAAGACAGCCTTGATGGCGACCGGCAAGCCGTGTTCGTTGGCAAACGCGACGATCTCGTCGGCGTTCTCGACCGGATCCTTTAGGCCAGGTGCCAACGGGGCGCCGGCGGCCAGCGCGATCTGCTTGGCCTTGGCCTTGTCGCCGAGCGCTTCGATCGCGGACGGCGGCGGGCCGATCCAGATCAGGCCGGCGTCGATGACCGCTTGGGCGAAGTCGGCGTTCTCGGACAAGAAGCCGTAACCGGGGTGGATGCTGTCGGCGCCACTGCGTTCGGCGATCGCCAGCAGTTTGCCGAAGTCGAGGTACGACTCGGCGGGCGTTGCGCCCTCCAAGGAGTAGGCCTCGTCGGCCAAGCGCACGAACAGTGCGTCCCGGTCGGCGTCGGCGTAGACCGCCACACTGGCGATTCCGGCGTCCTTGGCCGCGCGGATGACGCGCACGGCGATCTCGCCACGGTTGGCGATCAGGACCTTCTGGAGGGGGTTGCTCACGGGTTCTCCTTCGCGAGAGTCTGCTGGTCGAGTCTAAGACAGCCGGGCTGTCGGTCGTTCTGCGCCCTCTGGCAACGAGACTTGAGGTTATGACAGGTTAGCGAGTGCTAACCTGCGGGCATGGATTTCCAGCTGTCGACCGAACACGAAGACTTCCGCCAAGTGGTGCGGGCTTTCGCCCAAGAGCAGTTCGCCCCGCACGTCGCGCAGTGGGACAAGGACCATCACTTCCCAGTCGATGTGGTGCAGCAAATGGGCGAGCTCGGGCTGTTCGGGCTCACTTCGCCAGAAGAGTTCGGCGGCTCCGGTGGCGACTTCACCAGCCTTTGCGTGGCGATCGAGGAACTCGGCCGCGTCGATCAAGCGATGGGGATCACGCTTGAGGCTGCGGTCGGCCTAGGTATCAATCCGATCCAGACCTACGGCACACCCGAACAGAAGGAACGTTGGCTGCCTGACCTGGTGGCGGGGCGCCGTCTGGCCGGTTTCGGTCTGACCGAACCGGGCGCGGGCTCTGACGCTGGGGCAACGGCCACCAAGGCAGTGCTCGACGGCGGCGAATGGGTCGTTGACGGGGCCAAGCAGTTCATCACCAACTCCGGTAGTGAAATTACTTCGCTGGTGACGGTGACGGCACGGACCGGAACCCGCGAAAACGGCACTCCGGAAATCTCGACGATCATGATTCCGTCGGGAACCGAAGGGTTCATCGTCGGCCCCGGTTACGACAAGCTCGGCTGGAATATCAGCGACACTCACCCGCTGACCTTTGAGGGCGTGCGGGTTCCGGCGGAGAACCTGCTCGGCGAGCGCGGGCGAGGATATGCCCAGTTCCTGGCCACCCTTGATGACGGCCGAGTGGCGATTTCGGCACTCGCGCTTGGCTTGATTGAGGCATGCCTTGAAGCGTGTGTGACCTACGCCGGTGAGCGCCAAACCTTCGGCGGTCCGATCGGCCGCAAGCAGGGCGTGGCCTTCCAGATCGCTGACTTGAAGGTGATGGCGGACGCCTCCCGGGCGCTGACTTATCAGGCCGCGGCGATGAAGGATGCCGGCGTCACCGGCGCGGCGTTCAAGCAGGCCGCCTCGGTGGCCAAGCTCTACACCTCAGAGTCGGCGGTGACTGCCACTCGGATTGCCACCCAGATCTTTGGTGGTTACGGCTTCATGGAGGAGTACCCGGTGGCCCGGTTCTACCGTGACGCCAAGATCCTGGAGATCGGTGAGGGCACCAGCGAGGTCCAGCGGATGCTCATTGCGCGCTCGCTGGGCCTCCCGGTCGAGTAGGCGTTCGAGTCGATTACAGCGCGATTTCTGGCTTGATCTGAGACACCCGCCAGATTCGGCGGCGGTAGGCGGCAAGGGCCGAAAGGGCGACACCGCCGACGATGTAGGCGGCCAGCACCGCAATGTCGAGTGGCAAGTTCTCCAAGGAAGCGCCGTACATCAGGTGGCGAATCCCGTCGACGGCATACGACATCGGCAGGATCTGGTGAAGCACCTGCAGAGACCCAGGCAGGGTCTGCCACGGGAAGGTGCCACCGGCGCTAGCCAACTGCAGCACTAAGAGCACTAGGCCAAGAAGTTGGCCAACGGGCCCGAGCCAAGCGTTCAGTGCGTGGACGATCGCCACGAACGCCCCTCCGACCAGCAGCAGGAAGAACGCGACTTGGGTTGCCCGCAGGAAGTCGATCCCGACAACCGACATCACCACTGCCAGCATGATCGACACCTGTGCTGCCGCGAGCAAGGCGGGCGTCAGCCAGCCGCCGATTGCGGTGCGCAGCGGTGACTGGCGAGCCGCGATCGCCCGATTCGACAACGGGCGTACCAGCAGGAACATCAC
>JAPXRA010000104.1:0-5079 GCA_033813795.1 Aeromicrobium sp.
CGAAGTTACGCCCAACGGATCTGGTTGGTTACCAAGTTCCTACAGGAACGCTCAGGCTTCTAAGACAATCGGGATGATCATCGGGCGACGACGTAAACGACGACCGGCGAACGAACCAACTACGCGGCGCATGATCTGCTGCAACGCCGCCGAATCGTGGGCTCCCTCGCGAAGCGCCTCTTCGAGTGCGGCGACTACCTTTGGCTGGATCTCGTTGAATACCGAGTCGTCTTCAGCCAAGCCACGTGCGTGAATCTCCGGGCCACTAACGATCTTGCCGTTGGTCGAATCGATCACGGCGATCACCGAGATGAATCCTTCGGCAGCCAAGATCCGGCGGTCCTTCAACTCCGAATCGGTCAAGTCACCAATTGAGGAACCATCGACGTAGACGTAACCGGTGTCGTAGGCCCCGACGATCTTGGCGTGACCATCGATCAGGTCGATCGCATAACCGTCCTCGGCCAAAATCACGTTCGGCACACCGGTCTGCTTGGCAAGGTTTGCGTTGGCGTGCAAATGCCGGATTTCGCCGTGGACCGGCACCACGTTCGACGGCTGGACGATGTTGTAGCAGTACAGCAACTCCCCCGCCGAGGCGTGACCCGAGACGTGAACGAGCGCGTTGCCCTTGTGAACCACATTGGCGCCGAGTTTGGTCAGCCCGTCGATCACTCGGTAGACCGCGTTCTCGTTGCCTGGAATCAGCGAGGACGCCAGCAGCACGGTGTCGCCGGGCTCAAGTTGCACCTTGTCGTGGGTACGGTTTGCGATCCGCGACAAAGCGGCCATCGGCTCGCCCTGCGAACCGGTAGACATCAGCACCATCTGCTCCGGTGGCGCGGCGTCAATCTTGTCAACAACGACACCGTCGGGGACGTTCAGGTATCCAAGTTCTCGAGCAATAGCCATATTGCGCACCATGGAGCGGCCGACGTAAGCGACCTTTCGGCCGTGCTTGTGGGCCGCATCGAGCACCTGTTGCACCCGGTGGATGTGCGAGGCGAACGAAGCCACGATGATTCGCTTCTTGCTGCGCGCAAAAACCGCGTCGATCGCCGGAGTGATCTGGCGTTCAGCGGTGGTGAAGCCGGGCACGTCAGAGTTGGTGGAGTCAGTCAAGAACAGATCTACCCCGGCCTCACCGAGTCGGGCAAACGCGCGCAGGTCGGTGATTCGGCCGTCGAGCGGCAACTGGTCCATCTTGAAGTCGCCGGTGTGCAGCGCGACGCCGGCAGGTGTCTTGATCGCCACCGCGAGCGCATCAGGGATCGAGTGGTTCACCGCGACGAACTCGCAGACGAACGGCCCAAAGGTCTCAATGTCACCTTCGGACACGACGTGCACGGGCGTGTCTTTGAGCCGATGTTCCTTTAACTTCGGCGCCACCAGCGCCAAGGTGAGTCGCGAGCCGATCAGCGGGATGTTGCCGCGCTCGCGCAACAGATACGGCACACCACCGATGTGGTCTTCATGTCCGTGCGTCAAGACGACGCCGACCACGTCGTCGAGTCGGTCTCTGATCGGCGAGAAGTCAGGCAAAATCAGGTCCACGCCCGGATGATGCTCTTCGGGGAACAACACCCCGCAGTCGACGATCAGGAGTTTGCCGTCGTATTCGAAGACGGTCATGTTGCGGCCGATTTCACCCAAACCGCCCAGCGGAATCACCCGCATTGCACCGGTTGCCAGCGGCGCCGGCACAGACAATTCGGTGTGCATGTGACTCATCAGAGCAATCCTGCTTCAGCCAGCGCAGCTCGGATTACCGCAACCTGTTCGGAAGTTGCTTGCGTCAGTGGCAGGCGAACTGTCGCGTTTTCAATCACGCCCAAGGCCGCCATCGCGGCCTTCGCGGCAATCGCTCCTTGGGTCTGACCCATAATCGCGTCGATCAGGCCCAGCAGCGAATCGTCAATCTCGCGCGCCTGGGCCAAATCTCCGCTGTCGACGGCCTCGACTAACGTCTTGAGGCGCCCACCGGCCACGTGGCCGAGTACGCTCACTAGCCCCGCGGCACCGAGCGCCAACCATGGCAGGTTCAGCACGTCGTCGCCGCAGTAGAGCGCAAACCGGGTGTTGGCCCGAAGTCGGGCACCGCGAGCAAGATCTCCCGAGGCGTCCTTTACTGCCAGGATCGATGGTCGGCTCTGCAGTTCGGCGTAGGTTTCTTCGGCGATCTGGACACCGGTTCGTCCGATGATGTCGTAAAGCATGATCGGGGTCTCGCCAGCGACTGAAATCACGGCGTCGACGTTGGCGATGATGCCCGACTGTGGCGGCTTGTTGTAGTACGGCGTGACCAGCAAAAGTCCATGAGCGCCCAGTTCGACGGCCTGTTTCGTCAGTTCCATCGTGTGCCGGGTGTCGTTGGTGCCAACGCCGGCAATGACTGTGGCGCGGTCACCGACCGCAGCCAACACCGCCGAAAGCAGTTGGCCGTCCTCTTCACCGGTGGTAGTCGGCGACTCACCGGTAGTGCCACTGACGACGATCCCGTCATTTCCTGAATCCACCAGATAGGTCGCCAACTTGGCGGCTGCGTCGAAATCCACCTCGCCGGTAGCGGTGAACGGGGTGACCATCGCGGTCAACACGCGGCCGAACGGAGCCGCAGCGGTTGCCAGTGGAGAACTCATGCTTCGAGGTTACCGTCTTGACTCCGACGCTCTGGTGCAGGATGAGCAGGTGACCGACCACTTCCTCACTGACACCACCGCCACAAAGGGCGCTGACGGCGAACTGACTCTGCCGGTGACTGACCGGTGGAACACGCCGCTGGGCAAACCGAACGGCGGCTGGGTGCTGGCTTCGATGCTGCGCACGGCGATGACCGAACTGGATTTGGTCCGCCCGGCGAGCGCGGCGATCAGCTATTTCGCTTCGCCTGAGCCGGGCACGACCGCCACTTTGAAAGTGACGCCCATCAAAATAGGTCGGCGGGTCCAAACCGTTGATGTTGACTTGTCTTGTGGTGAGAAACCGTTGGCCAAATTGACTGCCAATTTCGTCGGGGAACATCACGGCCCATCAACCGAACTCGGCGGCCCACCGGATCTGCCCGATCCGGTCAACTTGCCTGATCCGCGCACCATGGGTATGCCGACCGACGGGCTGTTTGGCCGGGTGGAATACCGGATGGCGCAGGTCCCCGGCTGGGCTGAAGGCAAACCTTCGGGCGATCCGACGACGAAGGTGTGGCAGCGACTAGACGGCGGCAGCCAAATCGACTGGCCCGCTCTCGGTCTGCTTTGCGATGCCGCTCCCCCGCCGATCATGGAACTGGGCCACCTGACTTCGATGACGGTCCAACTCACGGTTCACTTTCACCGTCTGCCTGCCGCCGGCGATTGGGTGGCTTCGCGGTTTTCCACGCGGCACGTAACCGACGGCTTCCATGAAGAGGACGGCGAACTTTGGGACGCGGCCGGCAACTTGCTGGCACAGTCGCGCCAACTTGCGATCTTGCTGTGAGCCGCTAACCGGAGATGCGCTGGTAAGTGGCGATCTGGAAATCTGGCGTGCCGGCGAACTCGGCTCGGGAGATTTCTTGCCAAACCGTCGGATCTATCGGCCCGAAGAAGGCGTCGCCTGCCGGGCTCAACGGGACGTGGGTGACGACCAGTTCATCCACCAGATCGGCAGTGAGCGCTTCGGCGTACACCGCGGCCCCGCCAATGATGAACACCTGCTCGTCGAGCTCCCTGGCCTGCGAGATCGCTTCGCCAAGCGAACCGGCCACGAGCACTTCGTCGTTTCCGGGGTTCCAGTTTGATTGGCGGGTGAGCACGATCGAGGTTCGCCCCGGCAACGGCCGCCCGATCGACTCGTAGGTTGCCCGGCCCATCACGATTGGGTGGCCCCAAGTTAATTCCTTGAACTGGCGCATGTCGCCGGTCGGCGGCCACGGCATCTGGCCTTCGTTGCCAATCACGCCGTTCTCGCCAACAGCCACCACGATGCGGACAGTCATCGCTCAGATCGCGATCGGTGCTTTGATCGGCGGGTGGGACTGATAGTTCTCCACGGTGATCGAGTCGAGGGTGAAGTCGTCGATGTCGGTGATCGTCGGATCGAGCTTCAAGGTGGGCAAAGCCAGCGGCTCGCGAGTCAACTGTTCGTGGGCCTGATCGAGGTGATTGACGTAGAGGTGGCAGTCGCCGCCGGTCCAGATGAACTCGCCAGGTTCAAGGCCGGTTAATTGGGCGACCAGATGGGTCAGCAAGGCATAGGACGCGATGTTGAACGGCACGCCCAAGAAGACGTCGGCCGACCGCTGATAGAGCTGGCAACTTAGCCGCCCATCAGCGACATAGAACTGGAAGAACGCGTGGCAGGGCGCCAAAGCCATCTTGTCTAGGTCAGCCACGTTCCATGCGCTGACGATGTGGCGACGCGAGTTCGGGTCGGCCTTGATTGCCTCGACGACCTGTTTGAGTTGGTCGATGTGTTCGCCGTCTGGTGCCGGCCACGAACGCCACTGGTAGCCATAGATCGGACCCAAATCGCCGACAGCGTTGGCCCACTCATCCCAGATGGTGACGCCGTTTTCACGCAGGTACTTGGTGTTCGTGTCCCCCGCGATGAACCAAATCAGTTCGGCGATCACGCTCTTGAGGTGGACTTTCTTAGTCGTCACCACCGGGAAACCATCGGCCAGATCGAACCGCATTTGGTGACCAAACACGCTGCGCGTTCCGGTGCCGGTCCGGTCGCCTTTTTCGACCCCTTCGGTGAGGATTCGTTCGATCAGGTCGAGGTAGGCACGCATGGCAGCAGGTTAGCAACGGTGCAACACCAGTGGGCGAACGACAAGGAATGTCGCGTGCGATACTGGCGAATGTGCCGTTGAATCCTGAATTATTTCTGACCGCCAGTGCAGGTACGAGGAAATGAGCGCCGACGTTTCGGCTCGACTGGCATGGCCAGATGATGCGGCCGCAATCGCCACAATCCACAGCATCCACGGGCCAACCATGTCTGCGAGCGACAGTGGGAACATCTGTGGAATCGACTTGTGCATGAGCTGCAGAAAGCCGCTACCAACAGCCAGCCCGAGCACGCCGCCGACCGCAGCGA
>JAPXRA010000104.1:5089-6729 GCA_033813795.1 Aeromicrobium sp.
CTGGAGAACTTCGCCGACTCAGTCCCCCAAGACGAACTCGCGGCGCTGGACTTGTCGGTCATGGCCGACCGCTGGGCGAAGTTGATCAGCACGCCGCCGGACGCTCGAGTGCGCGTGCTGGTTGCTCTGGAACGTGCCACGGTTCGGGGGTTTGCCTTGGTTCACCCCTGCCACGACCCCGACGCCGATCAGATCACCGACGGCGAGATCGGTGAGTTCGCCATCACCGCGACTTATCGCCGCGAAGGACACGGGGCACGACTGCTGCAAGCCTGTGCCGACACCCTTGGCGCCGACGGGTTCACCCGCGCAGTTTGGTGGGTGCAACCGAGCGATGACGTCCTTCGCGCTTATCTGACCGAGGCAGGTTGGGCCGTCGACGGCGCCCACCGCGAGTTCGAAGGCGCGGCCGGCCCGGTCAAACAAGTGCGATTGCACACCTCGTTCGAGTGACCGTCCCCACCGACCGCCAAGTAATCACCGACTCGCTCGGGGTCGGGGTCGGCGTTGGCCTTTACGGGGTCTCGTTCGGCGCCTTGGCCACCACCGGCGGTCTTTCGGTGGCCCAAGCTTGCGCCCTGAGCCTGCTGGCCTTCACCGGGGCATCCCAGTTCGCCTTCCTCGGCGTCATTGCCGGTGGCGGCACCCCTGCTGCCGGTGCGGTGACTGCGGTGCTGCTCGGAGCGCGGAACACTTTTTACGGAATATCGCTGGCCTCGATTTTGCGGGTGCGCGGCTTGCGCCGCTTTGCCACCGCGCATCTGGTGATCGACGAGTCAACGGCGATGGCGCTGACTCGGTCGAGCGTGCACCAAAGCAAACTCGGCTTTTATTGGACCGGTATCTCGATCTTCATCATCTGGAACCTGATGACGCTGGTTGGAGCGATCGCCGGAAACGCGATCGGCGACCCAAAGGCAATCGGGCTAGATGCTGCCGTCGGCGCCGCCTTCCTGGGCCTGTTGTGGCCAAGGCTTGATACGACCTTCACCCGCCTGCTGGCCCTGATTGCCGCTGCGGTCGCGTTGGGCCTTGTTCCGCTGACGCCGGCAGGTGCACCGATCATCGTTGGCGGCTTGACTGCCGTGGCAGTCGGTCTGGCGGTCGCCAAGTCCGGAACGCAGGTGAGCGATGACTGAACTCTGGTGGGGAATCCTCGCGGTTTCGGTTGGCTGCTACCTGCTGAAACTCGCGGGTCTGGCGATCCCTGAACACATCTTGGAACACCCGTTGACCGTGCGCGCTTCGGCGCTGATCCCGGTAGGACTGCTGGCCGCGCTGGTGGCAGTGCAGAGTTTCTCCACCGGAGCACAAGTGGTGCTCGATGCCAGACTGACCGGGCTGGCAATGGCGGCGTTCCTGCTTTGGCAAAAGGTGCCGTTCCTGCCGATGCTGATTGCCTCGGCCGCAACGACGGCCCTAGTCAGGTTGTTTTGGTGAGCGTCGGCTCTGAGAGGAATTGAGACACCAGACCCGGCACCGCTTGGTCTGCCAGGTCAACCGCGGCAGCGGCCGGCAGGTCCAGGCCGGTGAGATAGGTAGAGCCACCGGCGGTCGTGGCGACTAGGTCGACTAGGCCGGCTCGGCGTTGGAACCAGTTCGAGGTGATGTTCCAACTGATGATCTGGTCGGTGCACAGA
>JAPXRA010000105.1:0-6648 GCA_033813795.1 Aeromicrobium sp.
GGTATAGGCCGAGTCCAGTGACCTTGGCCGAACCGTTCTGGGTGCCCGGCAGCGCGTCCGAGCTGCCAGCGACGGTGACCACGTGCGCCGAAGCTAGGTCGGCGATCGCGCCAAAGGCGAGCACTCGGGCATCGGCGGCGAGTTTGACTCCGGCGATACCGCCGCCGGTGCGGCCTTGCGGTCGGACGGCTTCGGCCGAATAGTGCAGCAGTTGGGCGTCGGAGGTCACGAAAGCGAGCTCTTCTTGGCCGGTGGTCAACTCGACCGCACCGGCCACATAGTCGCCGTCGGCCAGTTTGATCAGTTCCCAACTGTCTCGGTTGGTCAAGAAGTCGGGCTTGACCCGCTTGACCACTCCGTTACGCGTGCCGAGCGCCAATCCGGGAGAGTCCTCGTTGAACGTCATCAGCGCCAAGGCTTTGCCGTCGAGTTGCACCAGTTCGGTCAACGCGATCGCACCGCTGAGTTTCGGTGACTCGGCCGTCGGCGGCAGCGCCGGCAGGTCAAGCACTTCAATCCGGTGGACGATGCCAGCGCTGGTGACCACACCGACTTGGCCGCGGGCGGTGGCCTTGACGGCCGACACGATCGTGTCGTGTTTGGCGCGCCGGCCAAGTTCGCCCAGCGGTTCGCTATCGGAAGTGCGAGCGATCAGCCCGGCAGACGACAGCAGCACCCAGCACGGGTCGTCGGCAACTTCAAGCGAGGCGCCGGCGGCAGCGGCCGGGGCCGGAACCCCAGCTGACTCCAGCAGCACGGTGCGCCGAGGCGTGCCGAACTTTTGGGCGACTTCGCCCAGCTCGGTGCTGACCACATCGTGCAAGGCGAACTCGTCGTTCAAGATCGCCTCAAGCCCGGCAATCTCCTCGCGCAGTTCCTCGGCGCGCTTTTGCAGTTCCAAGGTGGAGAACTTGGTCAACCGACCGAGCGTCAAGTCCAAAATGTGTTCGGCCTGAAGCTGTGACAGTTCGAACACGGCCATCAGGCGTTCACGAGCTTCGGCCCGGTTCTGCGAGGCGCGCACCAGCTCGATCACTTCGTCGATGTCCAAGATTGCGATCAGCAGGCCGTCGACCAAATGAAGGCTGTCGACGGCTTTGGTGTGGCGGTGCTTCGTCCGGCGGCGAACGACGTCGATCCGGTGGTCAAGGAACACACGGAGCAATTCACGCAGGCCGAGCGTGCGGGGTTGGCCGTCCACTAGTGCCACGGCGTTCGTGGAAAACGACGACTCCAGCGGTGTTTGGCGGTAAAGCTGTTCGAGCATCGCCTCTGGCACGATCGCGTTCTTCAACTCGATCACAATCCGCAAGCCATGCTTGCGGTCGGTCAGGTTCTTCAGATCAGAAATGCCCTGCAGTTTCTTGGCCTGCACCAGCTTCTTGATCGACTCGATCACCTTTTCGGGGCCGACGTTGTACGGCAGTTCGGTGATTACGATGCCCTTTTTTCGGGCGGTGACGTTCTCGATCCGGGCGGTGGCCCGCATTTTGAACGAGCCGTTACCGGTGGCGTAGGCATCGCGGATGCCGTCCAGGCCGACGATCTTGCCGCCGGTGGGAAGATCGGGGCCGGGCACGAACCGCATGAGTTCGTCCAGATCGGCCTTCGGGTGCTTGATCAGGTGCCGCAGCGCCTGGATCACTTCGATCAGGTTGTGTGGGGCGATGTTTGTGGCCATGCCCACCGCGATGCCGGTGGCGCCGTTGACCAGCAGGTTCGGGATCGCCGCCGGCAGCACCGTCGGTTCGCTGAGTCGGCCGTCATAGTTCGGTTTGAAGTCGACCGTGTCCTCATCGAGCGACTTCGTCATCGCCTCAGCGGCCGAATCCATTCGACATTCGGTGTAGCGCATCGCCGCCGGCGGATCGTCTGGCGAACCGAAGTTCCCGTGGCCGTCCAGCAGCGGCAGGCGCAGCGACCAAGGCTGCACCATCCTCACCAGGGCGTCATAGATCGCACCATCGCCGTGCGGGTGGTATTTACCCATCACTTCACCGACCGGGCGGGCGCTCTTGACGTGCGGGCGATCGTGCCGAAGGCCCATATCGTCCATCGTGTAGAGGATTCGGCGCTGGACCGGCTTTAGCCCGTCGCGCGCGTCGGGCAGCGCTCGCGAATAGATCACCGAGTAGGCGTATTCCAAGAAACTGGAGCGCATTTCGTCGCCGACATCGGTGTCGAGAATGTGTTCCTCGAAGTCAACGGTCTGAGTCACCGCGTCATTGTCGCGTGAACCGCCGGTGCAGATCGTCTCGACGCGCCGCCTAAACGGTAGGTTTGTCCTGTGACCGCCAGCGATGAAACCGAACCAGCTGAAGTTTCGAGCGCGACCGAGGGCGATTCAGAATCGTCGCAGTTGCCGCATCCGGTCCCCGAGTGGGAGGCCGACGTCCTGCTCAAGGACGGCCGAGTGGCCCACATTCGGCCGATCGTGCCCGAAGACGTGCCCAAGTACGTCGAGTTCTACGCCCGCGTTTCAGCTGAATCGAAGTACTTTCGGTTTTTCGCCCCCTACCCGCGGTTGTCCGAAAAGGACCTGAACCGTTTCACCACGGTCGATTACCACTCCCGGGTAGCGTTCGTGGTCACCCAACACGAAGAAATCATCGCGGTCGGTCGCTACGACGCGATCACCGATTCGGAGGTGGAAGTCGCGTTCTTGGTCGAGGACGCGCACCAGGGTCGCGGGATCGGCCAACTGCTGCTCGAACACCTAGCCCAAGCCGGTCGCGAACGCGGCTACACCGAGTTCACCGCCGAAGTCTTGCCCGAAAACGTGCGGATGCTGCAGGTTTTCCGCGAGATGGGTTACACCATCAGCGGCACCCTCGAAGACGGCGTGCAGCGACTCAGTTTTGAAATCCAGCCGACCGACTCGGCGCTGGGTGTCATGCGTTCGCGCGAACAGCGCGCCGAAGCCGCCTCGATCTCGCGGATCTTCGACGCCCGAAGTGTCGCGGTGGTCGGCGCCAGTCGTCGCTTGGACTCCATCGGTCAAGCGATGGTGCGAAATCTCGTGCTTGGCGACTACGCCGGCACGGTTTATGCGGTCAACACGCAGGCCGAAGCTGTCTCTGGCATGCCGGCCTACCAGTCGGTCCGTGACATCCCCGGCGAGGTCGAAATCGCGATCGTCGCTGTTCCGGCCGAGCACGTGAACGACGTGGTGCTCGATTGCGCCGCCAAGGGCGTCCACGGGCTCGTGGTGATCTCGGCCGGGTTCGCCGAAGAGGGGCCGGCCGGGCGGGCCCGCCAACAAGAACTGCTGCACCTTTGTCGTACCCACGGCTTGCGCCTGATCGGCCCAAACGCGCTCGGCATCATCAACACTGCCAGCGAGGTGCAACTCAACGCTTCGCTGGCTCCCAAGATGCCGCCGCAGGGCCGGGTCGGATTCTTCTGCCAGTCAGGTGCGCTCGGTTCGGCCATTTTGGAGACGGTCACCGATCGCGGACTGGGGCTGTCGACCTTCGTTTCAGCCGGCAACCGCGCCGACGTCTCTGGTAACGACTTGCTGCAGTTCTGGCACGAGGACGACGCCACCGAAGTGGTGCTGCTTTACCTAGAGTCGATCGGTAACCCGCGAAAGTTCAGTCGGATTGCGCGTCGCGTCTCAGAGGTCAAGCCAATCGTCGCGGTCAAGTCCGGCCGATCCACTCAAGGCGTGCCGGTCGGTCACACGGTGCGGCGTAGTTCGGCGCCGCAGCAGGCGGTCGACGCGATGTTCGCTCAGGCCGGTGTGATCCAAGTCGACAACCTTGACGAAATGTTCGACGTCGCGCAGTTGTTGGCGCACCAGCCGCTGCCGCGCGGCAACCGAATCGCGGTGGTGGGCAACTCCGATGCGGTCGCGCTGATCGTCTCGGACACCGCCAAGTCCCAAGGTTTGCAGGTGGCGCCGCCGGTCTCGCTGAAAGCGAACGCCGGGGCCGAAGAGTTCGAAATTGCGATTGAGTCGACTTTGGCGCGCCCCGACGTGGACGCCCTCGTGGTCGTCTACACCCCGCCGATCACCACCGACGGTGACGCCGTGGCCAGCGTGCTGGCCGCTATTGGCGAACAGTCCGACAAGCCGATCGTGTCGACGTTCATGGCCAGCAAGGGCATCCCGATGTTGCTGCGGGTGCCAGATTTGCAGGGCGGTTCGGCCGGTCGCGGCTCGGTGCCGTCCTATGCGGCGCCCGAAAGCGCGGTCAAGGCGCTGGCGCGTTCGGTGAACTACGCCGAATGGGCGGCTCGAGATCACGGGGAGTATCACGTGGCGGCCGAACACCGCTCCGGCGACGCTAAGGCGCTGATCCGCGACGTCTTGTCGATTGCGCCGCGCGGTGCGGTTTTGTCGACTGAGCAGGTCCACTACCTGTTGTCTTGCTACGGCATCGACTTGTGGACGTGGATCAACGTGCACAACAAGGAAGAGGCGATTGCGGCCGGCGAGCGCCTCGGCTGGGACGTGGTGCTCAAGGCCGGTAGCGAGCACTTGCGGGCCCGACCCGATCTGGCCCACGTCTGGCGCGGAATCCACAGCGCCGAAGACATGGCCGAGGCTTGGGACACGATGAGTACCTGGAGCGGCATGCGCCCGGACACCACGTTCTTCGTGCAGCGCGCCGCCCCCGACGGAGTTCAAGTGGCCTTCCGCGCGACCGAGGACCGACTGTTCGGCCCGTTGGTTTCGTTCGGTATCGCTGGCGCTCCAAGCGAACTGCTCGGCGACCGCAGTTACGGCATCCCGCCGCTGACCAACGTCGACGCCCGCCAGATGATCAGTTCGATTGCGGCCGCGCCACTGCTGTTCGGTTACCGCGGCACCGAAGCGGTCGATGTGGCCGGACTTGAAGACATCGTTTTGCGACTGGCGGCGCTCAAAGACGATCTGCCAGAAGTGGTCTCGCTGGATCTGGAGCCAGTGTCGGTCACGGCAGAGGGTTTCACCGCGCTCAGCGCGCGCGCCAAGGTCGTGCCGTCGAGCGACAATCGCGGTGACTGGTTTGTCCGGCGGCTGAGCCAACCGGACGAAGTGGCAGATACGCTTTCGGAGTGACTCGGACGAAACCCAAAACCAAGGAACTGTTCGCTGCGGTGTCGCGCAGCGGCTACTACCCCCAAATCGTTTCGGCTGCGATCACCGACGCCTTGGCCGACGAGCCGGTGGTTTCCTATGTGCTGCAGCACGAGCCGACTTTTGACCGCGAAGAGATCCGCCGCCACATGTCGGTGCTGGTGCTAACTCCGACGCGTTTGCTGTTGACACACACCGACGAGCACTCTGGCGACACGCTGCTGCCCGAGCCCTACACCTCCACCTCGGCCGAACTGATCCCACTGGGCCGGATCGCCAACGTGGTGGTCACCCGGATGGTTTCAGCGCGGCAGAACCAACTCGAAGAGGCAGTGCTCACGATCTCTTGGGGTGCGGTTCGCCGAGTAGATCTGGAGCCGGCGCGGTGCGACGACCCGCAATGCGAGGCCGACCACGGCTACACCGGTTCAATCGCCGGCGACGACTTCTCGCTGCGGATGAGTGCAGCCGCAGAAGGCGGAACCGCGGTCGAAGGTCTGCTGGAGTTCGCCCGCGCGCTCACCGCCGCCACCAGCGGAGCCACCGCCTGATGGTCAGCGAATCGCCGCGCGCCCAGATCCACCAAGTCTTGACCTCAGTCGGCGCGGCGCTCGGGGTTTCTGGCCACACCGATGTGCTCGGCCTGCCCGACGCCCGCAAATTCGTGGTGCTGGTGATCGACGGCTTGGGCCTGCAGCAGTTGAACGACCACGCCGAACTCGCGCCTTTTTTGAGTTCGCAGACCAACATTTCTGGCGTCGTTTCAGGGGTTCCGTCGACCACTTCGGTCAGTTTGACTTCGCTGGGAACCGGCCTTCGCCCCGGCAGTCACGGCATGGCCGGCTACACCTGCCGGGTGCCAGGCACGAACCGCTACTTGAACACCTTGTCTTGGGACGACTCGGTCGACCCGCAGGTTTGGCAGCCGCACCGGCCACTGCTGGCGCAGTTCGCCGACGAAGGCATCAGCACCGCGGTGGTCAACTCGGCTGCCTTCGAGCGCAGCGGGCTGACCCGCTGCGGTTGGCGCGGGGCGCCGTTCGTGGGCGCGGACAACGCCTGGGAGCGGTTGGGCGCGGTTTGTGACGTGACCGAATCGGCCGACCGGGCCGTGGTTTACGCCTATGAGTCCCGAATCGACATGACCGGACACGGCGACGGCGTCGATTCGGACACTTGGCGAACCTCGTTGACTGCCGTGGATGCCGAAGTGGCCCAGTTACGCGCCGAACTTGACGATGACGTCGCGCTGCTGGTGACCGCCGACCACGGCATGGTCGATGTGCCGGTAGTCGACCGGTTCGATCTGGTGAACCATCCGCGGCTGCGAGACGAAGTGATCTTGGTGGCCGGTGAGGCGAGGTTCCGGCACGTTTACACCGCCACCGGCGCCGAACAGCAGGTGGCAAACCGGTGGCGAAAACTGTTGGGGGAGCGGGCCGAAGTTCGCCTGCGCGACGAAACCGAGGACTGGTTCGGGCCCTTGGACCCACTAGTGCGCGCGCGGTTCGGTGACGTGCTGATCGCAGCCCGCGACGACTTCGCGGTGTTCGACTCGGCCACGATGGCGATCGAGTTGCAAC
>JAPXRA010000106.1:0-6581 GCA_033813795.1 Aeromicrobium sp.
GGCCTGGGCGGTCAACCGCAACAATGCGTCCACGCCATGCTCGGCCTCGACGTCGATGCCCGAAAAATCCATCGTCAATCCGCCAGAGCCGTCGCCGTGGACGTTCTCGGCCGACTCCCACTCGTGCACCATCGGGCGGCGGCAGCCCAAGAAGATCGGCACCGTGCCGAGTTTGCCGGTGACGCTCAACGTCATTTGGGCGTTGCGGATCTGATGGTCAAAACCCACGTTCCCGGCCACCATAGTGATCGCCCTCAGGTCCGCGGCCGGGTCCAGCAGGCTCGCGATCAGCGCCACGCAGTCGTCCTGGGCGGTGTCGGTGTCGAGGATGAATGGAACGCTCACAGTTGTTCTCCTTCGTGTCGGGTCAACACCGACGTGACGCGCAGCCGGTCCGACCGGATCCACACTTCTGAATATTCGATGGGGGTTTTGTCGGCCAAATAGGTGACCTGTTCGAGGTGCTGCAGCGCCGAGCCGGGCTCGACGGCTAACCGTTTCGCCAGCGGCTCATCGGCCGACCGAGCCGAAAACGTCCTTCGCCCGGTCGCCACGAGCAAATCGAACCTCGACTCCAGCGTCCCGAACAAGGTCTCGGTGGTGAAATCGACCGACTCGATGCCCGGTGCCAGATCGGCGCGAACGTAGTTCTCCAAGAACGCCACCGGGCCGGCCGAAGTGGAGCGAACACGCACCAAATGCAGCACCTGGGCGTCGTCGGCCACGTCCAGCAGGGCCGCCACCTGGCCGGGGGCCGAAACGAGTTCGCAGGTCAGCACCTCGGTCGCCAGGGGAGCGCCGAGCGCAGCGAAATCTTCGGCCAAACTGGTTAGCTTCTGCGCGATTGCCGGCTCGGCGATCGACGAGGTGACGAACGTGCCCTTGCCGCGCACCTGCACCAGTCGGCCCTCGTCGATCAGGGTCGAGATCGCCCGGCGCAAAGTGCCGCGACTGATCTGCAGCGCTTGGGCCAACTCCGGCTCGGACTTGAGCCGGTAGTGCGTCGGCCAGCGACCCGAGACGATCTGCTCGCGCAACCAGTCAGAGATTTGCGCGTGCAGGGTCGCCGGGCCGACGTCGGAGGTGACGGCGGTGGACATGGCCGGGTCAGTAGCTTTCGGTGGCGTCGGTGGTCGCGTCGGTGACGATCTCGATGCCAGCCGAAGTGCCGACCTTGACCGCGCCAGCAGTCAACAACTCGACCACTTGCTCGCGGCTCTTGATCGAACCCGAAGCCTTCACCAGCACGCCCTCGGGGGCGCGTTCGACTAGGTAACGGATCGAGGCCGGGTTCGCGGTTTCGATCTGGCCCGAGGAAGCGTTCTTCAGGTAGGCCACGCCGGCCTCGCACGCCAACTCGACCGCGGCCTGCTTTTCGGCGTCGGTCAGCAGCGGCAACTCCAGCATCACCTTGATCGGCACGCCCGCGGCGCGAACCACGCCGGCGATGTCTTCGCGGAACGCGTCGAAGTCGCCGCTCTTGAGCCAGCCGATCTGCACGCCCATGTCGATCTCGTTCGCGCCCAAGCGCACCAGTTCGGCGGCCTCGGCGGCTTTGCCTGCACTGGTCATCACCCCGACGGTGGGGAAATCGAGTGCCGAAGCGACCTTGATGCCGGTGCCCGCTAGCGCGTCGGCGGTCAGTTTCACCCACGAGCCGGCCACCATCGCGGCGTCGAAGCCGTACTCGACGGCCTCGGCGGCGTGGGCGAGCGACTGCTCACGGGTGGTGCCCACACCGATCAGGGTGTGCTGGATGTAAGGCGCGAGGTCACGCGCGCTCAAGGCTGAGTAGTCAGTCATTTCGTCCTTCTTAGTTGGTTAGGTCGCTGAGATACGGCAGCGAGGGGATAACTTCGGCGATCGACACCGAATAGGCGCTGGCGCGCGCGGCAAACGCTGCGGCTTCGTCGATCGGGGAGCCTTCGGCCAGCGCCACCGCCAGCGCTGCGGTGAAGCAGTCGCCGGCGCCGGTGGTGTCGACCACTTCGACGGCCTCCGCAGCCGGCACCTCGCGCACGCCGTAGTCGTCGGCGATCAGGCAGCCAGCAGAACCGAGAGTGATCACCACAGACCCGACGCCGCGGGCACGAAGTTCGGTGGCTAACTCGGCCGGGCTTTGGTCGGCCTCAGGCGCTAGGCCAAGCAAGATCTTGGCTTCGGTTTGGTTGGGGGTGAGCACGTCGATGTGCGCCCAAGCGTGCGCGGGAATCTCGTTAGCTGGCGCGGGATTCAACAGGGTGCGTACCCCGGCATCGTGGGCTATTCGCATCGCCGCGACGGCGGCCGGCACTGGAATCTCGAGGCAGGCGATGGCCAGGTCGGCGGTGCGGAGTTGCTCGCCGAATTGCTCGACGTGGCTGGTGTGAAGGTGGTCGAGCGCGCCGCTAGCCAAGATGATCCGGTTCTCACCCGATGGTTCGACCATGATGAACCCGGCCATGGTGGAGACACCGTCGATGGTCACTACCGCCGAGGCGTCCACGTGCTCGGCGGCCCACAGCTCGCGCCCGCCTTGGCCGAGGTCGTCGTCGCCGATTGCGGTCAAGAAGGAAACGTTCGCGCCGAGTCGGGCCGCGCCGATCGCCTGGTTGGAGCCCTTGCCGCCGGGACCGGCCGAATACTCGCCGCCCGAGAGGGTTTCGCCGGCGACCGGTACGCGGGGCACTCGCATCGTCAATCCGGCGCCGTAGCTGCCGACGACGGCGATGCGGGGGCCAGAAGTTGCCGATGAGTTGTCCATAGACAACCATAGACATGGGTGGTTCGGTTGTGTCAAGGTTGAGCAGTGGAAGAGCCCCAAATTGCCGAAGAACCGAAGACTGCCGAAGCACTAATGCGCTCTCGGTTCGCGGCGTTCAAACGCGGCGACGCCCACTGGTTGAACCGCACCTGGCACCCCTCGACCCGGCCAACCGACCTAGACCTGAGCGACAACCCGAACTGGCGCGGACTGCAAATCTTGGCCACCACCGCCGGGGCCGAAACCGACGACACCGGCGTGGTCGAGTTCCGGGCGACCTACATCGCCTCTGGCGAACTGCAGGTCCTGCACGAGCGTTCTCGGTTCGTGCGCGAAGTCGGCCGTTGGTTCTATCTCGACGGCGACCTGTTGGCGTGAATCGACTGCGTAGCCTTGAACCCATGACGATTGCGTTCGCCACCTGCACCAAACTGCCCGAGGGCTCGCCCGACGACCAACAGGCCGCCGAACTGCTCGGCGCCGAGTTCGTGATCTGGAACGACCCGAACGTCGACTGGGATCGCTTCGAGAAAGTGATCGTGCGGTCGGTTTGGGACTACACCGTCAACCGGGACGCCTTCGTGGCCTGGGCGCGTTCGCTCGACGGCAAAATCGCGAACAGTCCAGAGTTGCTTGCGTTCAACTCCGACAAGTCATATCTGGGAACCTTGGCCGCGCCAACAGTGCCGACCACCTTCGTGGTGCCGGGCGCCGAAACACCCGAGTTGCGCGGCGAGGTGGTGGTCAAGCCGACCATCTCGGCCGGCGGCAAAGACACCGGCCGGTTCGACCCGGACCACCACGACCAAGCCCGCGACCTGATCGCCCAGATTCACGCCTCGGGCCGAGTCGCGATGGTGCAGCCGTACATCGCCGGCGTGGATGCGGCCGGCGAAACCGCGATCGTGTTCATCGACGGCCAACGCTCTCATGAATTGCACAAGAAGCCGGTGCTGCGCGAGCAAGGCCCGGCCGAGTTGCTAGACCCGAACGACCCGTCCTCAGAAGCGGCGATCATGCACGACGACGACCTCGTCACCGCCGCTCCTGCCGGGGCTGAGTACCTGGCCCTAGCGGAGGCGACCCTTGCCGAAATCTCAGAACGTTTCGGCACGCCGCTTTACGCCCGAATCGACATGGTCCCAGGCCCGGCCGGACCGGTGGTGATGGAAATCGAAGCGGTCGAACCGTGCCTGTACTTCGATCTGGTGCCCGGTTCGGCTCAGCGGTTCGCCGCCGCGGTGTCCTCGCGCTGACGCCCCGGAGCGAACCAGACCGCGATCGCGGTGGTCACCGGCACAGCCAGCACAAGGCCGATTGCGCCAACCATGGTGCGGACGATTTCTTGGCTGATCTGCTCGGTGACCGCCACCTCAGCCAGCGAACGCTGGTAGGCCGAAATCAACAGCAAGGTCGTCATTGCCGTGCCGGCGTAGGCGAATACGAGGGTGTAGACACTCGACGCGATGTGGTCGCGGCCGATTCGCATCGCCGAGGTGAAAAGCCGCGCCCGACTGGCCGTGGGTTGCAATCCGCGCAATTCCCAGACCGCGCTGGCTTGGGTGACCGTGACGTCGTTGAGCACGCCCAACCCAGCGATCACCATCGAGGCAGCCACCACGCCGGACATGCTCAGTTCCGGTGCCGTCGCGATCAGGAGGTGGTCGTCTTCGGAACCGATGCCGGTCAGGTGAGTCCAACCCGTTGCCCACGCGCCCGCGATTGCGGTGAAGGCGATGCCGAACAGGGTGCCGAACAACGCCGAGGTGGTGCGAATCGAGATCCCGTGGGCGAGGTAGAGCACCGCCAACATGATCAGGGTTGAGCCGACCACGGCCACCGCAATCGCTGGCTTGCCAGCCAGTAGTGCCGGCAGTACGAACTGCAACAGCATCAAGATGGTGATGCCGACGCCCAGCAGTGCGAACACACCGCGCCAGCGGGCCACCACCGAAACTAAGACGGCAAACGCGGCCACGATCCAGAACAGCTGGGTGCCGCGCTGGTGGTCGTAGAACGTGTAGGAGGCGGTTTCGCCCTCGGGCGCGACTTCGACCAGACGGATGCTGTCGCCATTGCTGATTGACCCGCCGGCGTAGCGAGTCGGGTCGAGGGTGAAGACCGCCTTGGTGCCCGAGTCCAATACCGCGGTGACATTGGCGCAGTCGCCTTCGACCATCGGCACATTGTCTGGCCCGGTGCCGGTGCTGTTGCAGTCGAACGGGGTCACATCGGTGACCACGGCATCAACGATCTCGACTTGGCCGTAAGGGTCGGCGCCTTGGGGCACTTGGTCGGCTGCGGGCCATAAGAAGGCGGCGCCAGCCAAGGCCGCAATTGCGATCACAAGCACGACCGCGCCCAAGATCTTGGCCAATCGTGGTCGCGGCGGGCTTTCGGGAAGGTCGGCTCCGTGGTGGTGTGTCACGATGCAAGCGTGTCAGACATTGCAGAGATTCCCGAACACCTGCCCGGCGGCTCAGGGGGAGTGTGGCGGGTTGGCCGCACGGTGCGCCGCCCGACCGGGCCGTGGACGCCGGCGGTGCACGAGTACCTGGAGTGGCTCCAAGCCGAGGGGCTCGGCGGCATTCCGCACGTGTCCGGCATCGACGAACAGGGCCGCGAGATCGTGTCCTATGTCGAAGGGCGGTCAGTGCCGGTCGATGACGAAATCGTGCTCGACAATGTGCTGGTCGAGGCAGTCACTTGGCTGCGCGACTTCCACGATTTGGCGCAGGATTTCCAACCCGACGGGCCGCGACGGTGGCGCCAAACTGGTGAGGAGCCAGTGGAACTAGCCCCCGATCAGGTGATCTGCCACAACGATCCGGGCGCCTACAACTGGATCATCCAAAGCGGCCGGTTTGTGGCGATGATCGACTGGGACCTAGCCGGGCCGGGTAAACCGATCGACGATCTGGCGTTCTTGTGCTGGACCGCGATCCCGCTTTATCGCCCGATCGACCCAGCCGACGCTGCCCGCCGACTGAACCTGGTGGTTGATGCTTATGCCGAGTGGGGGCCGCTGACGCTACTGGACGCGGTAGTCGCTCGGATGACTCTGGCGACCGAACGGATCGCCGCCGGAATCGCCGCAGCAGACCCCGGGATGGTGCACCTGGCAACGCGCGGTGAACCACAGCGAACTCGAGACCGGCTCGCCCAGTTCGTGGCCCGGCTCGATGAACTTCGTGACCTCGTCTGAAACTGCCGGTTACGGATTTGAGATGTTGCCACGAAACGTGACCGCGATCACTTAGGGTGACGGCCATGGATTCTGCGCTTTCAACCGTCGGATTGCCCATCGGCCTTGGCATCATCATGTTCGGTCTGGGGCTTTCGCTGACCGTGGCTGACTTCGTCGCGGTGCGTAAGGCACCCAAAGCGGTCGCGATCGCGCTGATCTGCCAACTGATCATCTTGCCGGTGCTCTGTTTCGGCTTGGTGTTGGCGCTTGATCTGCCGCCAATTTTTGCCGTCGGCATGCTGCTGCTGGCGGCCTCGCCCGGTGGCTCGACGGCAAACCTGTTCAGCCACCTGTTCCGTGGTGACGTGGCGCTAAACATCACCCTCACTGCGATCAACTCCATCGTGGCGATCTTCACCCTGCCGTTGGTAACGAACTTGGCCTTGGCTTATTTCGATCTGGGCAGTGAGATGTCGATGCAGTTCCGCAAGGTAATCGAAGTCTTTGCGATCGTGTTGATTCCAGTCGCGATTGGCATGTTCGTCAAAGCCAAGTCGCCGGCGTTCGCCGAAAAAATGGACCGACCGGTCAGGGCGGGTTCGGCACTAATCCTGCTGGTCATCATTTTGGGCATCGTGCTTGACCAGCGAG
>JAPXRA010000107.1:0-6574 GCA_033813795.1 Aeromicrobium sp.
CGAAGCTCGAGGTTCCGGGTATGTCGGTCAGTCCACCAGACGGGTCGCGCTCAATCTGACCGACGATGTCGCGGTAGCCGGCGGTGAAGTCCAACTTCTGCTTGAACTTCCGCTGGAACGAGGTCGCAAGAGTTGAGGCGCGTTTGGCCACGTCACAGCGCAACAGGACGTCGTCAACCGGGCAGAGAACCCCCTGGGGGATCTGCCCGTTGCCGTAGCCGCCCCAGCCGGTGCCAGAACTGCTGGTCGATAGGTATTGGACCAAGACCGGCATCGGATCGACGAATTCACCGTTGACGGTCAATTCGAAGTGCAGGTGTGGGCCGGTGGAGTTGCCGCGCGAGCCTACGAGTGCGATTTGCTCGCCGGAGGCGACCATCTGGCCGTCCTCAACGAGGACTTTGGAGGAGTGGGCGTAGCGCTCGGCCGTGCCGTCCGGGTGGTCGATCGTGATCAGGGTGCCGGCCCAACCAACTTCAGCAAGGGTGACCTTGCCGCCGCGCGAAGCAAAGATCGGCGTACCCATCGGTGCAGCTAGATCTTGACCGGTGTGGGTCGACTTCCACATTCCGCCGCCTTGGCCAAACCCGGCCGAAATGCTGTAGGTGCCGCGTTTGAGCGGGAAGGTCCAGCCTTGCAGAGTTGCTGCGGCGGGCTTTGTGGCGTTGCAAATTGTCGTGTTCGAGGAAGCCTTCGGCGCTTCGTTCGAGCCTTTGCCGAGCGCCGGACGGGTCACCGCGAAGATCTTGCTGGGCAGTTTCGAGACACCCACCTGATAACGCGTGCCAGGTGCATCGATCACCTTGCCATCGCCGACGAAAACTCCAACGTGGTGAATCCCGGCCTTCTCGTTCGCGGCGAAGACCAAGTCGCCGACGCGGATGTCGTTCTTGTTGACCTTCACGGTCGTCTCGTAAAGCTGTGCTGGAGTACCGCTCAGGCTGTATCCGCTGGCTTTTGAGAACAGGCCACTGCAGGTCCAAGCGTCGTTGTTGGTTTGGCTGGCGTAGTCATCGCCTAGGCGGTTGAAGATTGCGTCGACGAAGTCGATCGTCTGGCGGGGGAGGACGTCGACCTTGGCGTTGCCGATCGTCTGGGTCTTAAAACCTTTGGATTTACGGACGTCGCGAGCATTTGGAATTTTTACGTCCGACTTGTGCAGTTCGACTACATATTCGCGCCAAGCGGAGGTGGCGGCAGCGTTCCACTCTTGTTGTTCGGCGTTAGTTGCTGGCAAGCCGTCAGGGGTAGAAGACGAGCCAAGGCCGAGCTTTTCGGCCAACTTCTGCACGTCCTTAAGTTGGCGTGCGGCGGCGGCTTCGGCGGTCTTTGCCTGCTTAATGAATGCGGCGGCCTGGTTGGAGAGCTCTTGAGCCGCGTCGAAGGCGACCTTAGCGTCGGTGAGTCGCCCTTCGTGGGCATCGGTGACTTGTTCGGTGCTGAACATGCCGGTGATGAGATCTTCGGGGCTTTCGGCGGCGCCGAGCGCGGCCAACTTCTGCGCGAACGGATCGCCCGAGGGAGACATTGCATAATCGACCACTTGAGCGATGTATTCGCTGGCGAGGTCGCGCTGGCGCTCGGCGTTACGTTCCTTCTCAGCGGCTTGGCTGCGGCGCTCTTCGGCGACCGCCAAGTTGGACTCGTACCGCATTGCGAGGGTGGTGAGTTCCGAAATCACGCTCGGCGAAATCGCCAACGGATCTGGCACCGCATCTGTGGGCACAGTGACCGTAGGCGTGGCAGTAGATTCGGTTGCGAACGCAGGACTCGAGGCCATGCAGCTGGCCGCGAGAGCTGCTCCCGCGATGACCCGAGTCAAACGCATGAGTATCTCCCTCCACCGGAGAGTGAACCATGTGTTACCAAGGCTTGTTCACGAAATTCACAATTGTCACACCTGTTTCAGGTTCGAGGTCGAAACCAAGCGGTGATATTTCAGTCGTTGCGCCGCGCTAGGCTAAGGCCGTGCGCTTGATTACTGGCTTGTTGTTCATGTTGATTTCGGTGTTGATGATCCCGACTCCAGCGCAGGCGCACACGGCGTTGGAGTCTTCGAACCCAGAAGATGGCGCCAAGTTGACCGCTGTACCCGAACGAATCGTGTTGAGCTTCACCGACCAAATCGGCGGGCCTGCCGAGGTTGGTAGCGAAGCGGTAGTGGTCGTTGACGGCAAAGTCGCGAACTGGCCGGTGAAGATTTCCGGCAGGACGGTCACGCTGAGTGCTCCTCAAGGTGCAACTGGGGGCTCTTATGAAGTCAACTATCGGGTCATTTCGGCCGACGGCCATCCGGTTTCGGGCTCGGTGAAATTCCAAGTCGATTCGGCCTCGCCAACTCCCGCGACCACGCCGACTCCATCTGCCAACGCCAGCCCCGCGGCCAGCAGCACGAGTACCGGTTCGGTGCTGACTTCACCACTGCTTTTGGGAGTCGGGGTCGCCGCAGTGGCGGTCATCGCAGCCGTGCTGGCACTGCGCCGCGGACGTAATAACGCCGCCGAAGATGAGTAAGAGTCTGGCGGTCGCCCGCTGGACCACAGGTCTGATCGCCTTAGCACTGGTCGCCTTGGTCGTGCTTTTGCTCGCGACCGGCGCATCGCCGCAACCGATGCCGCAGGGCCTGCCCGATCCGGGACCGGTTGTCGGCTGGGCCATTCCGATTGCCCGACTGGTCTCCAATATTTTTGGAGCCTTCACCGTCGGGTTCTTGCTCGCTGCGGTGTTTCTGTTGCCCTCGGCCGGCGAACTTGCCGGCTTGGCGGTTCAGGCGGTGCGCTTGGCTTCGCACTCGGCGTGGCTGTGGCTACTGGCGATCTTGGTCAACTACGGCGCAACCGTCGCCGATCTTTATGGCACCGCCGCTACCGCGCTCTCGGGCGCCAAGTGGGTCGACTTTGCCGCCAACTTCGCCACCGGCCGAGGGCTCGCACTGCAAGCAGCCGCAGTTTTGACCGTTGCGCTGTGGACGAAGTGGACTCTTGCGATCGGTCCGCTGGCACTCAATCTCGCGCTCGCACTGCTTGGAACTGCGGCGGTAGGTTTCACCGGCCACGCGGCATCTTCTGGTTCGCATGCGCTGGCGACGACCAGTTTGGTGATTCACCTCCTCGGGGCGCTCCTTTGGGTTGGCGGACTGATCGGCTTGTGCTGGATCGCTTTGCGCGGGAGCAAGCGGCTCGATGCGGCAGTCACCAGATATTCGGCATTGGCGATGTGGTGTTTTGTGGCGGTGGCAGCTTCTGGCTTAGCAAACGCCGCAGCCTCGGTTGGATCGTTGGCAGGGCTCGAGTCGACCTATGGCGCGTTGCTGGCGGTGAAAGTCACGGCGCTTTTTGCCCTGGGCGCTTTCGGCCTGTCGCAACGACGCCGGCTACGGGCCAAGGGCACGAAGTTCGCCACCTTGGCGCTCTTCGAGGTCGCGTTGATGCTGCTGACTTTTGCGGTCGCGGTGGTTTTGTCGCGCACCGCTACGCCGGTTGGTGAGAACGTACTGGTCACGCCGGCAGAGGTGCTGCTCGGCCGCCCACTGCCGCCAGCACCGACGTTTGGGCGAGTGATGGTCGGGTTCAACCCGGACGGACTGGGCATCGCCATCGTCGTGTTTGGCGCGGCGCTATACCTAACCGGGCTTTCGGTGATGCGCCGACGCGGCGACAAGTGGCCAATCGGGCGCACCATCAGTTGGTTTGCCGGACTGCTTATCGTGGCGTGGGCGACATTTGGTGGGCTCGGGGTTTACTCCAGCGTCATGTTCAGCCTGCACATGATTTCGCACATGATGTTGTCGATGATCGCGCCGATCTTCTTGGTCTTGGGCGCGCCGATGACCTTGGCGCTACGTACTCTGCCTGGGCCGCGCCAACCGGGGGAGTACTCACCGCGAAAACTGCTGCACACCCTGCTGCATTCACCGGTTTCTCGGTTCTATACCAACCCGATTGTCGCTGCGGTGATCTTTATGGGCACGCTCTACGCGGTCTATTTCACCGGCTTGTTCGAGGCGATGATGCGCACGCATTCGGGCCACGCCTTCATGGAGATCCACTTCCTGTTTTCTGGCGTCTTGTTCTACTACGTGATCGTCGGGGTGGACCCATCGCCGGTTCGGCTCGGTCCGCTTGCCAGGTTCGGCGTGCTGATGTTCTCCATCCCGTTCCACGCGTTCTTTTCCGTGGCGCTCATGTCGTCGAGCCAGGTCATCGCCGAGAGTTACTACCGAACCCTAGATCGCCCCTATGCCACCGACCTGCTGCACGACCAGTACGTCGGCGGCGGTATTGCTTGGGCGATGGGGGAGGTGCCGCTACTGCTGGTGGTCGCGGCCATTTTCGTCCAGTGGTTCCGCTCCGACACACGCGAAGCCGCCCGTAGCGATCGCGCCGCAGACCGCGACGACGATGCCGAGCTAGAAAAGTACAACGCCTACCTGCAAGCGATGCAAGATCGCAGCAGGTAGGCGCTGAAGGAGATTCTCAGAAGAGGATCTGGCCGCCTGTGGTGGCAGCTTCGAACCGCTCTTGGGCGTCGGCCCAGTTCGCGATGTTCCAGAACGCCTTGACGTAGTCGCCCTTGACGTTGAGGTAGTCCAGGTAGAAGGCGTGCTCCCACATGTCCAGTTGCGAAATCGGGATCAACGTCGGCGGGATGTTCGCCTGCTGATCGTAAAGCTGCACGATGACGAGCTTTTGACCCAGCGTGTCCCAGGCCGTGATGGCCCAGCCGGAGCCCTGGATGCCCAGCGCGACCTGTTCGAACTGGGCGCGGTAGGCGTCAAAGGAGCCGAAGTTGTCGTCGATCGCGGCCTCAAGCGAACCGGTCGGCTTGTCGCCGCCCTCTGGTGAAAGGTTCTTCCAGAACAACGAGTGGTTGATGTGGCCGCCGAGGTTGAACGCGAGGTTCTTCTCCAGCAGGTTGATCGTGTCGTAGGAGTTCGTCGCCCGAGCTTCCTCAAGCTTGGTCAAGGCGGCATTTAGTCCGTTGACGTAGTTCTGGTGGTGCTTGCTGTGGTGCAGTTCCATGATCTTGCCCGAAATGTGCGGATCAAGTGCGCCGTAGTCGTACGGCAGGTCGGGCAGGGTGTAGTCAGCCACGCTTCCTCCATGTATGTGTCGTTACGTTCGGTCGGGGAGTTCTAACCCAGTCTGTCAGCCGCCACCACAGGCGCAAGGCTGACCCCAGATCTGAGTTGTTCGCCGGTAGGGTAGTTCCGTGGTCGGAAGCAGAGCCAAACAAGATGACGACGATAGTCCGGACAATCAGGACGTCGAAGTCGAGCCGGT
Source organism: Aeromicrobium sp. (assembly GCA_033813795.1). Taxonomy (GTDB): domain Bacteria; phylum Actinomycetota; class Actinomycetes; order Propionibacteriales; family Nocardioidaceae; genus Aeromicrobium. The sequence goes on from JAPXRA010000107.1 coordinate 5,283, forward strand.
GTTTGTTGCGCCCGAAACTCCCGCTTCTGTAAGTGGCATCTGGACGCTGCCGAATCTGATCAGCGCGGTTCGGATCTTGCTGGTGCCGGTGTTCTTGTGGCTCGTTTTGGGGCCGAAGGCGGACGAAATCGCAATCGGTGTGCTGGTCCTTTCTGGTATTTCGGACTACCTAGACGGCAGAATCGCCCGCTCCATGGGAACCACCTCAGAGCTTGGCGCGCTATTGGACCCGGTCGCCGATCGACTTTTCATTGTTGCCGTGGTGGTTGCCCTCGGGGTTCGAGACGTGATCCCGTGGTGGCTGGCCGTGGTTTTGCTGTCGCGCGATGTGTTCTTGTTTAGCCTGGTGCCCTTCCTGCGCACCCGTGGCTACAGCGCACTGCCGGTGCACTTCTTAGGTAAGGCCGCGACTGCGGCGCTGCTTTATGCCTTCCCGCTCTTGTTGCTGGGCGACGGCACCAGCGCGGTGGCGAACTTGGCAAACGTTTTTGGCTGGGCATTCGCGATCTGGGGCATCGGGCTCTACTGGTGGGCCGGGATTTTGTATCTTCTGCAGTTGCGTCAGCTTTTGGCTACCACTTCGCGGGTGCGATGAACCCCGATTTGGACCCGAGCGACCGCGTTCGCGATGCCGAGTCAATCTTGGAGCAGTTGGCGCTGACTGCGCTCGACGACGACTACTACGTCGACCACGACAAGCACGCAGGCCGTCTCACCCGCTCCCTGACCCCATTAGTGCTCGCCTTCTTTGGGCTATTGGTGACGGTGGCGGCAGTCCAAACCCGAACAGATCGACCCGCGACCGAAGTCGAACGTTCGGCACTAATCGAAGACATTGGTGTGCGCCAAGAATTGGTCAACAGCAAGCGTGACTCAGTGGCTTTACTCAAAGAAGAGATCGCCGAACTCGAAGCAGTTTCGTCGATCCGACTGCCAGAAACCTCAGCGATGATGGTTTCGACGGGGGCAACCGCGGTGCAAGGGCCGGGCATCATGATTACTGTCCAGTCTGCCGACGACGACATCGAAGGCGGCCGACTTACCGACACCGACATCCAACTTCTGGTCAACGGCCTTTGGCTCGCTGGCGCCGAAGCGGTCTCGATCAACGGGCATCGGCTTGCCGCCACCTCGGCGATCAGATCTGCTGGCGAAGCGATCACCGTCAACTATCGATCGATCAGCGAACCCATCCGGGTCAGTGCGATCGGTGACCGCGATGACCTGCGGGAGAAATGGACTCACGGTCCCTCGGGTCGGTACTTTGCTCTGCGCGCCGAAGAGTCCAACAT
>JAPXRA010000108.1:0-436 GCA_033813795.1 Aeromicrobium sp.
ACTGTCGGTAGCCGCACTTTCGGGCGATCGCTTCGCTAGCTAGGTTTCCGGCGGCGACCCGAAGTTCGAGCCTGGCCAGGTTCAGGCCTTCGGGGTCGAGTCCGTAGTCAGACACCGCCTGCACGGCTTCGGCGATCATGCCGTTGCCACGAGCATCCGGATGCGCGGTGTAGCCCACCTCGGCAAGTCCAGTGAGGTCGCCGATCATCACCTGGCCGAGGAAAGCGTCCGTCTGCGGATCGGCGATCGTCCAACTAATCCGTTCGCCTTTGGCGGCACGCCAAACACCTCGATGATAGTCGGCCACGGCTGTTTGAGTCGTATGTCTTGTCCCACCAGACCAGTGCATCGACTGGGGGTTGTTTTCGGCCTCGACCCAGCGCAGTAGGTCTTGCAATTTCGGCGGGCGCAGCACGAACCGTTCGGTGCGCAAGGA
>JAPXRA010000108.1:446-6573 GCA_033813795.1 Aeromicrobium sp.
CCGCGGGTACGGCGCTTCGCCAAACCGAATCGACCCGGTCCACGCGTCGAAAATCTGGCCCGACTCGCACAAGGCGTCCGGCACCAGTTCGTGCAGTCGAAACCCGCAGGCATGCGCCACCTGCAGGCTGGCTTCGTTGCCCACTCGGGCCCGCCAGGTGACGGCCTCGACGCCGGCCGAAACGAAGGCGTTGTCGAGCACGAGGCGCACCGCTGCACTCATCACCGACTGGCCGCGGCAGTCCGGATGCAGGGCAAACGCGACTTCGGCCAGTGGACCGCTGCCGCGCAGGTCAACGTTTCCGGCAAAGTGGCCGTTGAACTCGATCGCCCAACACTTCTTCGAGTCGTCGTCCCAACCGGCCGGAATAGTTTCGAAGATGAACCGTTCGCTGTCGGCGCGCGTTTGGTCCGGGCCCACAACCGTCCATGCCACCATTTGCTCGTCTTGGGCCATTTCCAGCACCCGGTCTACGTCGCTTGCAACATGGGCCCGCAAGGTGACGTGGCCATCGGTTAGCACCGGCACATTTAGTGGCCAGTTCAACTCGCTCATCTGCCAGGTTCGGCGCGGAACGGGTCGGCCGGATAAACGCCGAGCACCTTGATCTCGGTGGTGAAGAACGCCAACTCTTCCAAGGCGCGCGCCAAGGCCGGCTCTTCGGGGTGGCCGTCGACTTCGGCCAAGAACATGGTGGCGGCAAACTCCCCGCCGACCATGTAGCTCTCCAATTTGGTCATGTTGATTCCGTTGGTAGCAAAGCCGCCAAGGGCCTTGTAGAGCGCGGCGGGCAGGTTACGCACATTGAAAATGAAACTGGTCACCACCGGGCCGTTGTTGGCCTCGGCGCGGACGTAGTCGCGTGACAGCAGCACGAACCGGGTGGTGTTGTGGTCTTCATCTTCGATGTCTGTGGCCAGCACCTTGAGGCCGTAGATTTCGGCGGCCAGCGGCGGAGCAATCGCCGCCTGGCTTTCATCTTTGGCCTCGGCAATTTCGCGGGCGGCGCCAGCGGTGTCACCTGAAATAACCGGCGTCCAGCCGTTCTCGCCAATAATTCGTCGGCATTGACCAAGGGCATGAACGTGGCTGTGTACCGTCTTGATCGTGGCAAGCGAAGTGCCTTCGGTGCCCATCAGCGCGAACTGAATCCGCAAGAAGTGCTCGCCGATGATGTGCAGGCCGCTGGATGGAATCAGGTGGTGAATGTCGGCCACTCGTCCAGCAAGTGAGTTGTCGATCGGGATCATCGCCAACTCGCAGTCACCGGTGCGGACCGCGGCGAACGCGTCTTCAAAGGACGCGCACGCGACCGGCTCGGCGGCTGGATAGTTTTGGATGATCACCAGGTGCGAGTTCGCGCCGGGCTCACCTTGATAGGCAATGCGCACCGAGTCAGCCTAACGCCGAAGGTCTGACGCGTCGTGACCCGTGAGCGTGGTTTCAGTCTGCTCGCGCAGCGCCGGCGCTGGGGGAGACGGTGAAAACTTGCGGCTGTGCCCAGCCGCGAGCAGCGAAGATCGCCTCGACTCGGCCGCGTAGCCCCTCGACTTTCTCCGGCGCGATCAAACAGATCACGCTGCCGCCGAATCCGCCGCCGGTCATCCGCGCGCCCAGCGCGCCCGCCTCGAGCGCGGCGTCGGCTGCGGCGTCGGCTTCTGGGCAGGAAACCTCAAAGTCGTCGCGCAACGACTCATGCGAGGCGGTCAACATCTGTCCAAATGCGGTCCAGTCGCGTCTACCCAAGGCGGTGATGCTGGCTTTGACGCGGGCGGTTTCGGTGAGTACGTGGCGCGCCCGGGGCTGTAATTCGCCAGGCAGCGCCAGAAGTTGGTCGAGGCTGATTTGGGCCAACAGTGGCACTCCTGCCGCGGCGGCGGCTCGCTCGCATTCGGCCCGGCGGACGGCGTATTCCCCGCTGGCTAGCGAATGCTTGACCGCGGTGTCGATCACCGCGATCACGAGGTTGTCGGTGGCCCAAGTCGCCGGGATCGATTCATACGCGGGCGGGGTGCTGGCAAAGTCCAAGGCGAGTAGGTGCCCGGCCTCGGCGAGCATCACGGTGTATTGGTCCATCAGCCCGGTGGGCGCGCCCACGAAATCGTTTTCGGCTCGGGCGCCAAGTTGCGCCAGGGTCGTCTTGGCTAGCGAAGCGCCCGCCAAGTCGGCCAGCGAAGTTGCGACCGCGCAAGTCAGGGCCGCCGAAGACGACAATCCGGCGCCGGTGGGCAGGTCCGACTCCAGCACGATGTCAGCGCCGGCGACTTCCACCCCGGCGGTGCCTAGGGCCCAGACGGCTCCGGCGACGTACGCCGCCCAGCCGTCGACCGTCCCGGGGGTTGCAGTCGCGGAAAAGGAGACGTGTTGACCCTCGCTCCAGCAGTTGACTTGGCCGTCGGTGCGGCCGCGGACCTTCAACACCAGGGCGCGATCGATCGCCATCGGCAATGCCGCGCCACCGTTGTAGTCCAGATGTTCGCCGATCAGGTTTACCCGGCCAGGCACTCGCCAGCGGTGTACATCGTTCACACCGGCAACCCTACTAATGAGCGAGGCTGGCACAATCGACCTATGCCCAGCCTCCCGCGTGCGCTCTCTGGTGCTCAGCCAACGGCCGATTCGTACCACCTCGGTAACTACATCGGCGCCTTCCGTAATTGGGTGTCATTGCAGGAAGATTTCGAGGCGTTCTACTTCATCCCGGACATGCACGCGATCACGGTCGAGTACGAGCCGGCGCTGCTCACCGAGCGCACTTATGTCGCCGCGGCCCAGATGATCGCCGCCGGGGTTGACCCCGAGCGAAGTGCTCTGTTCGTGCAAAGTCACGTGCCTGAGCACGCCCAGTTGGCGTGGGTGCTCAACGGGGTCACCGGCTATGGCGAGGCCAGTCGAATGACGCAGTTCAAGGACAAGAGCGCCAAGGCCGGCACGGAGTTCGCCAGCGTCGGCCTGTTCACCTACCCGATCTTGATGGCGGCTGACATCTTGATCTATCAGGCAGACAAGGTGCCGGTCGGTGAGGATCAACGCCAGCATGTGGAGTTGACCCGCAACCTAGCGCAGCGGTTCAACCATCGCTTCGGCGAGACTTTCAAGGTGCCCGAGGCCTACATCGTCAAAGACTCGGCCAAGATCTACGACCTGCAGGAGCCGACTTCGAAGATGAGCGGCTCGAACCCGGTACACACCGGGGTGATCGACCTGACCGACACCGCCAAGCAGGCGGCCAAGAAGATTAAGTCAGCGGTCACCGATTCGGGCAGCGAAATCTACTTCGATCCAAACGAAAAGCCGGGCATTAGCAACCTGCTGACGATTTACTCGGTGATGACCGATCGACCGATCGATGACATCGTTGCGGAATACCAAGGCAAGCAATACGGCCATTTGAAGGTCGATTTGGCCGAGATCGTCGGCGACTTCGTCGACGGGTTCGGCGCTAAGACTCGCGAGTTGCTCGACGACAAGGCCGAATTGGATCGCATTTTTGCTGACGGCGCCGCAAAGGCTCGTGAAGTGGCCAGTGCGACCTTGGAACTGGTCTATCAGCGCTCGGGCTTCGTCAAGGCCGGCCGATGACTTTGACGGTCGGCGTATCGATCGCCATCCCGGAGCCATACGGGGAGTTCCTGCGCCAGAAGCGTCGTTCTTTTGGTGATCCGGGGGCTGATCGAATCCCCAGTCACATCACCTTGGCGCCGCCACTGGAAATCGACCCCGAGCGCGTCGAGGAACTTGCAGCCGACCTCGCCGAACTCGCGCAAGTTTGTCAGCCGTTTGTGGTCCGGCTGCTTGGCACCGGTACCTTCCGGCCGACGTCTCCGGTGGCGTTCGTCGCGATCAGTGAAGGCATCGCCCAGATCGAAATGCTCGCCGACGGCGTGCTGGCCGCGATCGACGCGCCGAAGCCAGAGTTCCCGTTCCATCCGCATGTCACGATCGCCCACCACGTGGACGACCAGACGCTTGATCGGGCGCTTAGCGAGTTGCGCGATTTCGAGTGCAGTTTTGAAGTCGGGTCGATTCACCTCTACCGCGACGACCCGGTATCGGGGTGGCAGCCGACGCATGAGTTCGGCTTCGGTCAGGGCGAATAGGCGCCCAGCGCGGCTACCAAGTCGGCGCGGAAGGCTCGGGCCGCCAGCGGCATCGCGGCCGGGTCACGGTGGGCGATCGCGATGCTTCGCCACAGCGGCGGGTTCTGCAAACTCGTGCTGCGCAGGCCGGGTCGGGCGCGCATCACGATTTCGGGGACCACCGCATGGCCTAACCCTGACTCCACGAACCGCAGCACCGAACCCATCTCGACACCTTCGACGCTCAGTCTCGGTTCGAATCCGGCGGCCGCGCACGCGCTCAAAGTGACGTCTCTCAGGTCGTACCCTTCGCGAAACATCACCAGCGGTAACTCGGCTAGGTCGGCAACGTTGAGCGACTCGGGCATAGAAGTGCTGGCCGGGCTCGCGAGTACTAGTCGTTCACGGAACACCTCTTCGGTGAGGATTTCGCGGTTCGACTCGGGCAGCGGCACGATCAGCAGTGCCAGATCGATTCGGCCGGCGACCAAGTCGGCGGTCAGGTGGCGCGAGCCGGCCTCTCGAACCTCCAGGTCCACCCCGGGGTGTTCGGTGTTGAACCGGGTCAACACCCCGGCGAGCAGTCCTTCAACCATCGACGGGGTGGCGCCGAGGCGCACCCGGCCACGTTGTAGGGCCGCAACTTCGTGGACCGATCGGGTCGCGTTCTCGGCCTCGATCAAGATGCGGCGGGCGAACGGCAGCAGCGCGTGCCCGGCGCTGGTCAGGTCGACTCCGCCACGTTCACGAACCAGCAGACGGGTGCCAAGGGAGTTCTCCAAGGCGCGCACTTGTTTGGACAAGGTTGGTTGAGAAACGCCGAGTTCATCGGCGGCTCGGGTGAAGCCTTGGAAGTCGACGACTGCAACGAAATAGGCCAGGTGGCGTAACTGCACCGAACCATCATAGCCATCGTCTATGAAAGTGGGCCTTAGTTCGACTTAGTGTGAATCGCCGAATGGGTCTAACCTGCTTTGGTGGCCACTTCTCAGATGACGCGCACGCCCGCTCAGCGGTCGACGGTTGCGCTGAAAATTTTGATGGCGGTCTCCGGCCTGATCATGGTCGGATACCTGCTTTTGCATATGTACGGCAACTTGAAGATCTTCAGCGGGCAGGAGGCGTTCGACGAGTACGCCCACCACCTGCGTACCTTCGGTGAGCCGATGTTGCCCTACGAGGGACTGCTCTGGATCGTGCGCGTGGTGCTGCTCGGCGCCATCTTCGGGCACGTCTACAGCGCGGCAACCTTGTGGAAGCGCAACAAGCGCGCTGCCGGTTACGTCGGTGGCAAGCGCTACCACTCGCCGCGCGGCACCAAGGGGATCCAGCGCAGCTACGCCTCCTTCACCATGCGCTGGGGCGGCGTGATCGTGCTGCTGTTCGTGATCTACCACTTGTTGCACTTGACCGCCAACGTCGTCCACCCCGGTGGCGCGAGCACCAGCCCCTATGAGCGAGTCGTGAACGGCTTTGAGATCTGGTGGGTCGTCTTGTCCTACACGATCGCCTTGCTCGCCGTCGGCTTCCACCTTTGGCACGGCATCTGGAGCGCGTTGACCACCCTCGGCGCCAATCACAGTGCGACCCGGTCTGGCTCGCGACTTACCCCGCTCGCCTGGATTATTTCTGCCCTGATCACCATCGGCTTCTTGTTGCCGCCGTGGGCGATCCTGCTCGGCTTCGTGGACTGAAAGAGGAACTGAAACATGAGTGTGGATTACTACACAACCGGTGACGATATCCGCGATGAGGCCGCGCCAAGTGGCCCGATTGAAAAGCGTTGGGACGAGCACCGCGCCCACATGAACTTGGTCAACCCGGCCAACCGGCGCAAGTTGAACGTGATCGTGGTCGGCACCGGTTTGGCCGGCGGGTCTGCCGCGGCCACCCTCGGCGAAGCCGGCTACAACGTCAAGGCGTTCTGCTACCAAGACAGCCCCCGTCGGGCCCACTCGATCGCGGCTCAAGGCGGCATCAACGCGGCCAAGAACTACCGCAACGACGGCGACTCGATCTACCGCCTGTTCTACGACACGGTCAAGGGC
>JAPXRA010000109.1:0-6530 GCA_033813795.1 Aeromicrobium sp.
GGTGGGGTACCGAAGGGGGACCGAATCAACGGGGTCGAGCAAGGTTTTCCACGGCGGTGCCGGAGGCGAATTGGGTTTGACGCTCATTGACCTTGGGTCGTGCAAGATCAGTCGGGTGCCTTCAAAGTGAAGAGGAAATGCTCAGTTTCGACCTACTTCGAATCTTCGAGTTGTTAGTCTCTGCCCATGGCGCCTCAGTACGACATTGAGAGTCATCTCGTCACCTCGCTCGTGCCTTCGCTTTCTCGAAGCCTTGCCGAGCAGTTCAACGTATTTCGGGTCATGCATCACGGCACTCACGAAAAGCAACTCTCGAATGTCTTTGCCTGGCTCCTTCGATCCGACGAGACCCACGAACTGGGTGACACATTCCAGCAAATCTTCATGGGGCGGATTAATGCAAAACTGGGTGAAGGCGCCCGGTTCCCAACCTCCGGTTATCGAGTCACCCAAGAAGTAGACACATCCGGCGATGCCGCAACTGGCAAGGACATCGCTGACATTGTGCTCATGACAGCTCAAGAGAGCGTAGTCATTGAAAACTTCGGCACCTCCGACGGGCACGGTCACGATTACGTTGGTTACCTCGCGCACGGTGAGCAAGGCGGAAGACGCAGTGTCGTCGTGTTGTTATGCATTCGCCACGAGAGCGAACGCCAAACCGATAGATGGGACGAGGCGACCGTTGTCACTTATGCGGAACTCCTCAGCGATCTGAGCGCATACGTCAACGCAGACAAGAAGTGGCGCGAAGACCACCCGCAGCAGAACTTCTTCATCAACGAACTGGTCGAGAACTTCGTGGAAGGACCGAACTCTGTGAACACCGCCGACCGAATCGCGTTCATCAAGACAATGTGTGAGACGGGCGAGTCTGCGCGCTATGCGCAACGTCCACACGATGTCGCCGCCGCGCAATTCGCTGAAACACTCGCGCAGCACGCAAAGCAGCAGTTCGACGACGGCCGCAACACCTTGGGCGACATCAAACGCTATCTTCGCCAATACGCTGAACGACGGCTCCTGGGTCAGGTCAACGATGCGCTTGGGGAGAAAAGTGTCATCTCAGTGAAAGCGGACTTTTCGGGTAAATGGGAATGGTACGTGCGGCTTCTTGACGCCAACGGCGACGTGGTTGCGGGGATCGTGTTTGGCCCGACTGCGGCTTCATACAATGACGTCGTACCCGAACCGGTTCATGCCCCTGATTTCAGTAAGATCTTCATTCTTTTGCGATCTTCTGACGCCGACCCGATACGGAGCCTCCACCAAACCGAAATTGGTTTGGACGAAGTGCTCGCCGGGTTTGAGCAAACTGATGATCGACTTGCTCAAACCCTGATCCCAATCGTGCAGGCGAATCGTGCGGCTGAAGGCTAATCGGGTTTGACGATCAGTGTGTCGAATCTGCCGACCCGCTCAACCCGCCCGTTGTGACGTGAAGCGAAGGCACAAAACCATTCTCTGGCGTCAGCAAGCTGCTGCGAATTGAGATCTGCAGTAACCGGAACCTCACCTTCTGCATACACCGAAAGCACTAGTCGGCCACGGGCATGTTGCATGATCGATTCCCAATCTTCGTGGTTCAAGTACGAAGCCGAACCGCCGAGCGCGAGTACGAGATCAAACTTCGTCCCAGCAAGGTGGCGACGAGCCCGCGTATCCGCGAACGTTCTCGGTTCGACCCGTGCAACTAGTGGGTGTTTGCGTACGAGTTCGTTCAGCATCGGTTGCGAAGGATCTATCGCCGTCAAGCGAGGTGTCTCTGTTATTCCCAAGTCAAGAGCAAGTCCTGTCCCTGAACCGATATCGAGTGTCCGGAACTTGCGGTATCCGTCGGTGGCTTCGCCTGCGAGACGCGCGAAGCCTTGTTGTTCTACCTCAGAAGCGATGAAATCACGATCCCAGTAGGTCGCGATTTGGTCATAGGCGGAGCGAAATTCGCTCTTGGTGCGGGGCATGTTTTGCACGCCATAGATGTGGTCGGCGCGGCCCCTGTTGATGAGCATCACGTCGTCGTGTTCTCGATCCATGGTCCAGTACTTCCAGCCGTCCTGAATGAGGTAAATTCGAGTCGATTTGAAGAACTTCTGTGGCTCTCCGAAAGTGTGGATTACCCGAGCGGCCCTTACAAAGTCGGCCCTTGCCATTCCTTCGGTTCGTTCAGAAATGTACTCGTGCGGTGCGCCCTGCGCGTAGTTCACGGCGAAAACCCAGTCCAGCGTGACAATCTTGCTCTGCCACCACTCCAGATCAGTGCCGGTAATCGGTGCCATGTTCAAGTACTTCTCAATGCTCACTTGCTCACTCAACTGTCTGTGCGCCGTCAAGGGGCCGTACATGTCCTGGTCGAGTATCGGCCCAGCCACAGACACTTCCTTTGATTCTGGACACCCCGAAAGATTCAAGACCGCAATCAATAGCAGCAGTTCCTCCCACGATTAATATGACCAGGCACTCGCGAGGGCCCAGGTTTGGTTGCGGTACGTCACGCTGTCACCAAAACATGCAGCCGTCCCAAAAAGTTTGCTTTCCTTGCGACACACTCGGGCAGTTTCCGACAGGTAAGAGATATGGACCACGCGTCGAACGATGTCGAGAGGCGCTTCCGAGCGCTCTACCACGACGCATATTTCGACCTGCTGCGTTTCGCGCAGAGACGCGTCTCTGTGACTCACGCTGAGGATGTCGTCGGTGACGTGATGTTGGTTGCCTGGCGCCGGCTCGACGACGTTCCGTTCGACCCTGACCTTGCTCCACCGACGCAGGGCTCACTTCAGGGAAGCAAGTCCGTCACCAATGTCACAGGTGGCCAAGTCGTTCTTCTGACACGGGAGTTCGGGCTAACTAGGTCTGAGCAGAATCCGGATACGTGACTCAACTTGACCCAACTAACCGTCTTGGGTTTCAACACCGTCGACTAACTGGGAGCGGTAATGGCGGGTTGATCAGCGCGTTGTGCGTACTCGATCTGGTTATGAAGGATGAGTGCGTTGCCAATTTTGGACGACTGGCGTGCAGGGGAGTTGGCGGGTGGTTCGTGAAGCCGCCTCGTCTTGGTGGTGGCGGTTCGGGCCGCTTATCAAACCGCAGTAGGCGATTCACAAGATTTGCCCGTTTGTCGGGTTTGGGCTTCGTACTTTGACAGAGATGCCTTGGGCGGTGGCTTCCGGGTTTTACAGCGCCCGGAACTCTGCCCCTGCTCGCTTTACGTTGTCACCACCCGCGAAGGCCACATGTCATCAAAAAGTACATTCGGCGGCCTCCCGTTCACGTAAGTGGTTGAATCCGAACGACAAATGAATTTCGACTCAGTTTTGATGAAACTCTCAGAACTTCTCCGGGGTGTTGTGAAATGAAGCAGGTCTGCCAGTCGCTCGCGGTCACGATGTTGGCTGGACTTTTCGTGATCGTCAGCCCCAGCGGGGCGATCGCGCAGGACGAGCCGACTGACTCGCCAACGTCCTACGAACCTTCCCAAACCGCACTTACGCTAACCGCGCCAAGCCAGACGCGGGTCGACAGCCGAGTCACGGTCGAAGCCTCGCTTAGTTCGGTTGGCGCGCCGCTTGAAAACCAACCGATTGTGTTTCGTGTCGGCGGGGTCAACTATGGGCCAATTAGCACCGATACCGCTGGTGTCGCGAAGTTTGGTATCACCGCGGCACGGGTAGGCAGCCTGACCATTGAGGCAAACTTCGCTGGCTCGGAAGAGTTCAATGCTGCAACGGCACAACAGAAAATTTCGGTAAGAAAGCACCGGACCAGTGTTCAGTTGACTGTGCCGCGGTCGGTCAAGGACCAGCAAGTCTTGATAGTTCGCGCCAAGGTAACTTCGAACGGGAAACGCCTTGCGTCCAAGACGGCCAAACTGACCGTTCGGGAACCAGGACGGGCCAAGACCCGCCGGATTGCCGCGCGGACCGATGCGAACGGAATCGCACGCTGGCGGCTGCGGATATACCGAAACGCTCAACTCTCAGCCAGCACGATCGCGACCGAGAAGCGCTCAGCAGCGAAGTCGAGTACGCGCACGGTCGAGTTTTTACCGAACGCCCCGGTGGTGCGCCTACCCGGACCATCGCCGACGGTGAAAGTGGCGAAACAGCCGATGGCCGTCTCGTTCGGAGCGAATGTCAGGGTCATGCCGATCCCCGATAGCGTCTGGGCCGATATGCGCGGTAAGACATGGCGACCCGGCTGCATGTCTCGTGGAAGTTTGCGCCTGATTCGTACCAACTACTGGTCGTTTGACGGCTATCGCCGCCAAGGTGAGCTGATCGTGGCGGCGTCGGCCGCCAAGAAGTACCGTGCGGCGCTCTACCGGCTATACACCGCCAAGGTTCCGATCCGCTCGATGTATCGGGTAGACAAGTTCGGCTACTCCAAGAAACTCCACGGCGGAGACGACCACAAGTCGATGGCAGCAGACAACACCAGCGCGTTCAACTGTCGCGGAGTTGCCAACAACCCTTCGGTCAGGTCACCGCACTCATCTGGGCGATCCTTCGATATCAACCCGTGGGAAAACCCGTACGCGAGTTTTCCGCCGCGTTTCTGGAAAGGCCGTGACCACAAGTCAAAGGCCGCTTGGAACTCCAGTGGGGATCCGGCCGTCAAAGCGCTTCGACTTGCCGGGTTCGCCTGGACCTACGGCAACGTTGACGGTCATCACTTCGAGGGCTGAAACGTTAGATCAAGGTTTGCTCAATAAAGCTCGAGCATTTGCCCGACTGAGGCCGAAACATCAAAACCATGGTCGGAAACTGCTTGATGGAGTTGCGCGGGTTCGAACTCTGGTCGTGAATGCCTGAGGTTGGCCTGCCACAGGTTGGGATTGTCCGCGGGCAAGAACTCTACTAGGCCGAGGCCAAGGTCAAGTCGATGATCAATCTGGTCGGCCACGAGTGCAGGCAGGCCAACGGCTTGAGCCTGAATTAGCGTTATCGGCAATCCTGGCTTTGCCGTCGGAACTACTAGCCGGTCAAGGGCACAAAGCATGTTCGGCAGGTCTTGAGGCGCGCCGAGAAACCGGACCCTGTCGGTGAGGCCGAGTTTTTCTGCTTTCTTGGTGAGTGCTTTTCTCTGCGAGCCATCTCCTAGATAGAACAGCACGGCGTTTGCGGCGAGGGCTCGGTCCGCCGCCAACACTTCGAGCAAGAAATCTGGGTTCTCGTCTTGTTCCAATCGTGAAACCATGCCCACGGCAAAGTCGGACTCGGTCAAACCCCACGCGGCTCGAAGTTCAATGCGCTGCTCTGAGGCGGGGCGAAATAGATCGAGGTCGATCCCGTTTGAAACTACGTTGCCATCGAACTGCTGCCAAGAATCCTCGAAAAGTCGGGCACCGGAATCATCGTTGCAAGCAACAAGAGCGGTTGCATAGTCGCGGACTAGCAAGCGAGCAATCGTGCGCTGACTTGCCGTGGTGAGCGCTGGGCTGGGTTCGTAGTCGAGGTGAGAATGGGCAATTCGCACGGGCGCGTCGGCGCGGTATGCCGCTCGCATGACAAAACCCGAAGCGAGGTTCAGATGGCTGTGAACGACGTCGTATTTGTGCTGCTTGATCACTTTTGTTGTGTTATTGACGAACTTGGTGACCCCGCTGCGCTCAATCGAGTCGATATGAAAAACTTTGCCGCCCGTTCCTAGAGCCAATTTTTCGAAAGCGCTGTTGCTGGCTCCGGCCACCAGAAAGTCGATGGTCAAATCGTCTGTTTTCTGTGCGGCTGACGCAACCGCAATCGTCTCTGCCCAGCCGTAGTCGAGCCGTTCGACTACCTGAAGGATTCGCCGAGTCGAATCATCTTGCTTGGTATTCACGTCAGATCCCCGTTCTGATGGACTTGCTCTGCGCATGTGAGATGCATGTTTGAGTGCCTAGCCGCGGTTGACGATAGCAGTGTCAGTTGCTCGCCAACTTTCGAAGTACCGGTTCGCGCAGCGCCGGTGGCATAGCTTGAAGCGTGCGCACTAGGGCGGTCGTAGAAAGCGGAAAGTAAGCATTTCGCTCTTGACGCTCGATCGCCTTCACGCAACGCCTAGCGGCCTGATCAACGCTGATCTGTAGTGGCTTGGGCAGGCCGTCGTTGACGATGCGTTCGGTTGCCACAAAGCCCGGATAGAGCGAAGTGAACTTTAGCCCTGCCGGAGTCAACTCAGTCCGGGCCGCATCGATCAGGACCCGAGCAGCCGACTTTGCAGCGCCATAGGCACCTTGGCGCGGAATCCCAACGATCGACGCCAGCGAGTTCGTGTGGACAAAATGGCCGTGACCTTGGGCTCCAAACACCTCAATTGCAGGAACCAGTGTGTTCACCAACACGTCGTAGTTCAGCGACACCATGTCGGCAATTTCGCCAACCGTTGCTGACGCTAGCGACATGTCCGGACCTTGGCCGGCGTTGGTCCAAACGACATCAAGTCGGCCAAACTCGTGCACGGCGTCTATGACCACTTCGGCCATTTCGGCTGGGTCGGTGGCGTCGGCGGCCCACGTTCGCGCCACGCCGCCGGCACTGGTCACCGCA
>JAPXRA010000110.1:0-6499 GCA_033813795.1 Aeromicrobium sp.
GGCAATACCCATGCCGCCGCCGATGCACAAGGTCGCGAGGCCGTAGCGCTTTTCGCGACGTTCGAGTTCGTCGACGAGCGTGCCAAGAATCATGCCGCCGGTGGCGCCGAGCGGGTGGCCAAGGGCGATCGCGCCGCCGTTGACGTTGGTCTGCTCGTGTGGGTAGTCGTCCAGATCGCGCATGAGTTTCATCGCGACTGCAGCGAACGCCTCGTTGATCTCCAACAGGTCAATGTCTTGCGGGGTCAAGCCAGCCTTGTCCAGCGCCTTGCGGCAGGCCGGGCCAGGACCGGTCAACATGATGGTCGGCTCCGAGCCGATGACCGCGGTCGAAACGATCCGGGCCCGTGGGGTCATGCCGTGCTTTTCGCCGGCCTTCTCCGAACCGATCAGCACCAACGAAGCGCCGTCGACGATGCCCGAACTGTTGCCAGCGTGGTGGACGTGGTTGATCTGGTCGACCTTGGTGTACTTCTCGAGCGCGACCGCGTCGAAGCCACCGAGGTCGCCGATGTCGGCGAACGAGGGCTTCAGGCCCGAAAGGGACTCGGCGGTGGTGCCTTCGCGGACGAACTCATCGTGGTCGAGCACGGTCAGACCGTTGATGTCGCGAACCGGAACGATCGACTTGTTGAAGTAGCCGTTGGCGATCGCCTTGGCGGCGCGCGCCTGCGATTCGGCGGCGAACGTGTCCACGTCCTCGCGGCTGTAGCCCTCGATCGTGGCGATCAGGTCGGCGCCGATGCCCTGGGGCACGAAGTCGGTATCAAGTGCAGTCTTGGGGTCCATCGCCCAAGCGCCGCCGTCAGATGCCATCGGCACTCGGCTCATTGACTCCACGCCGCCGGCGAGGATCAAGTCCTCCCAGCCGGAACGAACCCGCGCGGCCGCCTGGTTGATCGATTCGAGGCCAGAAGCGCAGAAGCGGTTCAGCTGAACTCCAGCGACCTGCTCGCCAAAGCCGGCTGCCAGCACTGCGGTGCGGGCGATGTCGGCGCCCTGGTCACCGACTGGCGAGACAACGCCGAGAACGACGTCGTCGACCTGGTTGGGGTCAAGGTTGGGGTTTCGGGTCTTGATCTCGTCAAGTAGGCCGGTAACCAGCGAGATCGGCTTGACCTCGTGGAGCGACCCGTTCTTCTTACCGCGGCCACGGGGCGTGCGGATGGCGTCGTAAATAAATGCCTCGGTCATTGGTGTCCTCACAGACGATGAAAGCAACAGTGCCCATAGTGACACCGTTACTGTCAGAGTTTGTACCGGACCCTAAATTGAGTCCGTTTCAACAAGTTTCCCACTGTCCCAAGTTGCCTCGTTCAGCCGCCCGCTGGGCAGCGCGCAGAAGTTTCTCGTGGGCCACATTCGGCCACACTCGCAACGCCTCGGCGTGGCCGTTGCGGGTGAGTTCATATTGGATGAACTTGCCGTCTTTGTTCCACAGGTTGAACAGCACTCGGCCATAGCGATCACGCGCTTCCTCGTCTGGCGCAGCCCAGATCGTCGAACCGCGTGGTGCGAGTTTCTCCAACTCCCAGCGGGCCTCGTCGGCCCAACACTCGCCCTTCTCGGGGGTGTCGATGCCGATCAGCCGCACCTTTATCTCTTTGTTTGTCGCCACCAGCGAGTTTGCCGTCAACACCTCAGCGCGCAAAGTGTCGCCGTCATAGATGTGGTCGACCCGTAATTTGATCGCATCGGCCGGGGCCGTAGGCATACTGTCGCCGGAGTCGTTCGCAGCCGTTTCAGACCCCGGACGCTGGTCCAGCCACCAACTGAACCCGAGCACCACGATCACAAGTAAGGTCGCGAAAATTCGTTTCACCGAAGGCACGCTACCTGCCAACACCGTTAGGCTCGCGCTCGTGGAACAAAACGCGCAAAGTATCGGCATCGAAGAGTTGGCCGAGCGGGTCGGGATGAGCGTGCGCACGGTTCGGTTCTACGCCGGCCGCGGACTGATTCCGCCGGCGAGGCGCGAAGGCCGAAACGGCTATTACGGCCCGGTCCATTTGGCCCGGCTTGAATTGGTTCGTGAACTGCAAGCCCACGGCTTCACCCTGCAGGCGATCGAGGGCTATCTAGAGCAAATCCCCAACTCGGCCAGTTCCGAAGATGTCGCCCTACACCGGACCTTGTTGGCGCCGTGGATGCCAGAACTTCCAGAAGCGCTAAACCGGTCGGACTTGGAAAAGCGGGCCGGCCGCGAATTGTCAGACCCCAATCTCGAACTGTTGATCGCGCTCGGCGTGATCGAGCCAACTCCCGATGAGGACGTGTTCAAACTCGCGCCGGCTCACTTGGCCGTCGGCATCGGGTTTTTGGATGCCGAACTACCGGTCGAGGCCGCCCGCGAGGCCAGAAAAGTGATCCTTAGCCACGGTGCGGCCCTGGCTAGCGAACTCACCGAGTTGTTTCGAACTCAGGTCTGGCCCGCGCTGAAGTCTTCGGGCCACCCGCCGCAGACCACGACGGCCATGATCGAACGGTTCAAACCGCTGACGATTCAGGCGTTGGTGATCGCCTACGAGCAGGCCGTTGACGAGCAGAAACGCGAGTCTGTCCGCCGCAAATCCTGATCTGAGCGCAATATGCTCAGCCCATGAGTCGGTTCCTGGGTCAGCGCACCTCGAAGATTCTCAGTGATGAACTGGCTGCAATTCGAAGCCAAGACGCCGAGTTCGATCCTGGCGAAGTCACGGCCTTCACTTTGCCGCTGCTTGGCCGGGCCCTGCTACTTGCGGCAGCCGGCATTTTGCCCTTGCTGGTCGTTCGGATGGGCGATGAGGCCGACGAAGTTCTCATTCCGCTGGCGGCGTCATTTACGCTGGCCGCCGTTTGTGCCGCCGTCGTCACGTGGCTAGTCGGCATTGTTCTTTCGGCCCTGCTCACAATGATTCTGTACCGGAAGCCGCCTCGATCCATGTCAAGAATCGTCGTGCGAATCATTGACGACTCCTTCGAACGAGTCAACAATCTGACCAGCAGCCTAATGTTGATCGCGTTGATCGCCGGCCTGCTTGCATTGGCTGTCGGCTTGCCTTCGCGCAGCAGTTCTGACCTCGAGCACTCGGTCGTCGAAGACCTGCTTGCTTCCCAGGTGGCAGTCCTGCTGGGCGTCCTAGCAATCGCCTTCCTTGCCGAAGCGGCCCGCACTGCGGCCGACATCGTAGATGACCAGTCACCCGCGTTGGCATGGTTCTGGGCTCTACTGATCATGGCCGGCGCCTGGGTGGTGGCCACGGTTGCTGGCCCGCTCGAATTCACCACGATGGTGCGCCGTTTGCTGGTCGAATGGCTGCCCGCGATGGTCAACGACGTACCCCGCGATCAAGCGATCGACGAGATGATGCCGCGCGGCACACGTTGGGCGGCAACCTTCGGTGCACTGCCACTGATCGCGCTGATTTGGTTCTTCCAAGTTAGGCGAAATGACGGGTTCGCCGCCTTGCGCGACAGCAATGAGCGCTAAGAGTCAGGTCCAGAGCGCCTGATTCGGTGCCATCGCGCAGCCTCATTACCTCGGCACGGCGCGTGATTCTCAACCTAGCTACTCCGCTGAGTCTTTCGGCTGGCGAAGTGCCGAAACACCCAGAGCGATTCCGGCGAGGTTCAACGCCAAGGCTTCGAGGTGCGTCTTCGTTCCGCCGCCATCTTCTCGGGCGATTGCATAGGCGTGGTTGGCGGCGAACATGGTCACCAGCGAGGTGAATCCCACCGCGAGCGCACGGTCGGGATCGCCCGGCGTGGCACGCAAGGCCGCAATCGAAGCGACTGTGCCGGCGTTCCAGATGACCACTTCACGTTGCCAGCCCGACTGTCCCCAGCGGCTTTTTTGCCCTACTTGCCGGTTCATCACCGCTTGGCCAACTCCGGCCACGACAAACCCGAGGCCATAGAGGTTCACTGTCGCTTTTGGACTGATTAGCATCGCCGTTTCCTTCTCGTGTTTGGGTTTTCGGTGCGCCTTGCTGTCAAATGCCCATCGACCGGCCAACGATTTCCTTCATGATCTCGGTGGTGCCGCCGTAGATCGTCTGGATCCGCGTGTCGAGGTAGGCCTTGCTGATCGGGTATTCGCTCATGTACCCGTAGCCGCCGTGGAGTTGCACGCACGCGTCGGCGGTGCGCTTTTGCAGTTCGGTAGTCCACCACTTGCCAGCAGCCGCGTCCTCGATCGAGAGCGTTCCGGCACGCAACTCTTCTACGCTGCGATCGACGAACACTTGCGCGATCCGCTGTTCAGTTTCGAGTTCGGCCAAGGTGAAGCGCGTGTTCTGGAACGACCCGATCGGCTTGCCGAACGCTTTGCGGTTCTTCACATAGTCCAGCGTCAGATCGATCATGTGTCGAGTGGCTGCCGCAGCCACGACCGAGATGGTGAGACGCTCCTGGGGCAGTTTCTCCATCAAATAGATGAAGCCGTGCCCTTCTTGTCCGAGCAGGTTTGTTGCCGGGACGCGCACGTTATCGAAGAACAGTTCGGCGGTGTCTTGGGCTTTCAACCCCATCTTGTCGAGGTTGCGGCCACGCTCAAAACCGACCATGCCGCGTTCGAGCATGATCAGTGAAACACCCATCGCGCCTGCATCCGGGTCGGTCTTTGCCGCCACGATCACCAGATCAGCGTTGATGCCGTTGCTGATGAAGGTCTTGGAGCCGTTGACGATGTAGTCGTCGCCGTCACGCACCGCAGTGGTGGCGATGGATTGCAGATCTGAGCCGGTGCCAGGTTCGGTCATCGCGATGGCGGTGATGTATTCGCCGGTGCAGAACTTGGGCAGCCAACGCTGCTTTTGTTCCTCGGTGGCGTAACTGAGCAAGTATGCCGAAACCAGATCGGTGTGCAACGGGAAACCAACCCCGCTGGCACCGGCGCGAGTCAACTCTTCTTGCAGCACCACGTTGTAGCGAAAGTCGTTGACCCCGCCGCCACCGAACTGCTCAGGCATCATGAACCCGAGCATCCCCAAGGCGCCGGCTTTGAGCCAGACCTCGCGCGGCACTATGCCGTCGATCTCCCACTGCTCGTGGTTCGGCACAACTTCTTTTTCGAGGAAGGCGCGCACCGTCTCGCGAAAAGCGTCATGTTCGGCGGCAAACAAGGTGCGCTGCACTATTTTTCCTCAGCTTGAGTGACCGTTTTGTTTTCGATCAGTTCGTCCACGTTTTCAATTCCCCACGCGGCTAGGACTTCTCGCGTGTTGGCGCCGGGCCGCTGCGACGCAAGGCGGATCGAGGTTGGCGTGCGGTCAAACCTGGGCGCCGGAGCCGGCTGGGTAACGCCGAACTCGGTTACGTAGGTGCCGCGAGCGACGTTATGCGGGTGGGTGTAGGCATCCTTCAGCGGAAGCACTGGCGCAACGCAGGCGTCGGTCGCACCAAACACCTCGGCCCACTCGTCGCGGGTGCGGCTGGCGAACCATTCGGCCAACCGTTCTCGCAGCAACGGCCACTTGTGTACGTCGTTTCGGTCAGGCAGGTCACCTAGTCCATCGGCGGCATAAGCCTGTTGCAGGGCGTACCAGAATTGCGGTTCGAGGCCGCCAACGCTAACCCAGCCGCCGTCCTCGGTTTGGTAGACGTCATAGAACGGGACTCCCGTATCGAACAAGTTGGTGCCTCGTTTAGGCGACCAAGTGTTGGCCTGTTCCATCGAAACGGTCATGGCCAGCAGGTTGGCAACGCCCTCGGTAATGGCGGCGTCAACAACTTGACCCTCACCGCTGGTTCGGGCGTGCAACAGGGCCGCCAAGACGCCGGTCACCAGGAACATCGAGCCGCCGGCGAAATCGCCAAGCAAGTTCAACGGCACCTGCGGGGGCCCGCCGGCGCGCCCAATCGGCTCGAGAGCGCCGGCTACTGCGATGTAGTTGATGTCGTGGCCGGCGGTGTAGGCCAGCGGACCGCTCTGGCCCCAGCCGGTCATTCGACCGTAAACCAGTCGCGGGTTGCGCGCTAGGGCGACTTCGGGGCCTATGCCGAGGCGTTCCATCACGCCGGGGCGAAACCCTTCGATCAAAATGTCGGCTTTCTCGATCAAGTCGAGCGCCACTTCAACTCCGGCCGGGTCCTTCAAGTTGATCGCCACGCTCTTGCGGTTTCGCCCGAGAATGTCCTTGTCTGACGGCGCGGCCTTCATGACGTTTCCGCCGGGCCGATCGATCCGAATAACTTCGGCGCCAAGATCTGCCAACAGCATCGCCGCGAACGGTCCGGGGCCGATACCAACGATCTCAACAACACGTACTCCGGTAAGTGGTCCTGTGGTCTGGGTCACTTCGCGATTGTGACAGTAACGCTGTTAGTAATTCAATGGCATCGCCGCGTTGATCTGACCAAAGGAACGTGATGCGGGCCACACTCGTGCGCCAAGTGTGCGATCATCTACGTGACATCTGCTGTGTCACATTGGCCGTGCCAGTGTGCTGACCATCCAGGATTTACATGCTCATCGAACTGGCTCACACTCGAACCGGCCACGGGGAACCGCTCGTGCTGT
>JAPXRA010000111.1:0-6479 GCA_033813795.1 Aeromicrobium sp.
TGTGCGGACCTACCGTCCCCAGTTCGGAACGCGATCACCTCACAAGGGATTAACCGACGGAGAAGTCCGCGCCTGGCCCGAACAAATCGGAATCTCGCAAGTTTTTTCACCAGAGCAGAACTCATCCAATTTTTATCTGTGCCGACAGTTTCTTCGCTGCTTCGCTTGTGCCCTGCCCAACTCCGCCACGCAACGATTGCGCTGATTAACCCAAAAACTGGCAAGATCCACATTGATTTGGCGAGTACTTCGTTGGACGGTGCCGGCAAGAACAGAACCACCACCAACCATGCGACTATCGCGAGCCAACCGTATTTTGCAAGCAACTGCCGCCAGTTTCTATCGCGTTGCACAGGACCAGCCTCCTATATAGCGGTACTTGAGGATTTTCGCTTTGCTCTTCGGACTGAAATAACTCAACCGGAGCGGACTTCACCCGACATCAGGTGGCGATCCCACCTTTTGGCCGGACTTCATCCTTCAACAACTCCAACGCACGTTGGCTCACCGTCAGTTCAGCCGCCGCGTCGACGATCCGCATCTTTGCCGCCGTCATGTGCTGATTGGCCGCTCGCCGATCTGGAGAAAATTACGCCGGAAGTGCGCCCGATACCCTGGTCAGGCCATCTCAACATCTAGTGGCTTCTTATCCACCCTCGGCCTGCTTGCGCAGGTTTGCGACTGTGCGGTCGGCGTAGGCGCTGGAGTCTGCCCGGTCCATCGGACCGTCCCATTCGCGCGGCAACGGCAGTTCGACCGCCGGATTGAGCCGAGCGGCAATCTCGTCAAGCGCACGCTCGGTGTCACCGACCCAGAGGTGCTTGGCCCCATCAACGGCGATCACCTCGGCCTGAGGCACCGCGGCGAACCGCTCGCGCGCTTGGTCCGGGCGCAAGTAGTCGTCGAGTTCTGGCACGAGTGCGGTCAGCGGCCGGCCGTCTTGGCTCCACGCTGCCAAATGCTCTGGCTGGCTGAACCGCAGCGGAGGCGACAGCAAGATGGCGCCCTTTACGTCCGGTTCAAGCCCGTACATCAAGGCCAGGTCTGTGCCGAACGACCAGCCGACCAGCCAAATGTTCGGCAAGTCAGCAAACTCGGCGTATTCGATTGCCGCGGCCACATCGAACCGTTCGCCGATTGCGTTCTCGAACTGGCCTTCGCTGGTGCCGCGAACGCTCTGAGTGCCTCGCGTGTTGAACCGCAGTACCGCAATATTGGCCTGCGCTGGCAACCGATAAGCCGCCTTACGGAACACGTGACTGTCCATCATGCCGCCGTGCGTCGGCAATGGGTGCAGGCAAATCATGGTCGCCGCGGGCTCGCCTTCTAGCGGCAGTGCCAACTCCCCCACCAAAGTCAGCCCGTCGGCGGTGTGAAGTTCGATGTCTTGGCGGCGGGCGGGCAGAACAGACGATCCGGTGATTTTGGCGGCCACCTGCCTAGTGTGCCGTATCTGCCAGAAGTCAGGTTTGGCGATCCCAGCAGTATCGGTGCCAGTGGCGGCGCTCATTGATTCCGTCGCTTTCCAACAGGCTCGGGATCTCGGGCCAAACAACGTAGTGCGGAGTGGCCGGCTGGATCAACTGGTCGCAGCCTGGGCAGCGATACGGCTTGGCCGAGGTCGCCCCGGTGATGAACCGCTGCCAGAAATCGCCTGAGCGCTTTCGCACTAGTTGCTCCGCGGGCGCCGGAATCGCACGCCGACTCGCTCGTGCTGCAGCGGCTTTGCGTTTGGACATGGGTCAACCTTAGTTCGCGAAAACCAAACATATCGATCGTCATTATTATCGTTATCCGATATGTTTACCTGGTGACCAATTACCTCATTTACTCAATGCTCGTGGCGCCGTTTCTTGGTGGCCTCGCGATTTTGCTAATTCTCGGCAAAAAATCGGCTCGAGACCAAAACTCAACTAGGCTCGCTGCACGCTGGGCAACCTGGCTAAGCGGCGCCTACGCCGTTTCCCTCATTTGGGTTTTCGGCGCCTACGCAGCTGAGGTGCTTACCGGTACCGGCGTGGAAGTTCCGATCCGGATTTTCGCAGGCTTTCCCTCGATCGCTCTCGATCCCGAGGCTCAAATGCCAAGCGACAGCTTCGACTTTGGCAACGCTCTAGTCGAGGTGGCAATTTCTGGACTCCCCCAAGAATTTGTGGCCATCCGCGTGCTTTCAGCAGCACTCGCCACGATCATTGTGCTCACTTTGGCTCTTTCGGCCTTCGCACTTGCCCGCAAACATCTTGCCGGCGCACCGCTTTTGGCCAGCGCCAGCAAGATCGCTTGGTGCGGGACCATCATCACTTTGATCGCCGCCTGCGCGAAGTCGGCAATCGATGCCATCTCACTCTCCTGGGCCAACGACGTATTCGAGCAACGACTTAGGAGCTATTCGCTGACCGACGAGAGTTACGAAATACCGACCCAAACATTCGACAGTTTCGCCCTGGAGTTAGTCGAACTTTGGCCCTTCTTCATTGTCCTCATCTTCTGCACCTTCGCCTTCGTCACCACCTTGGCCGCACGCTTTGAAAAAGAAACTGCTGGGTTGGTATGAAGTTTCCAACGCCCACCGAACACCAGGAGCCGAAATGAACATGTTGCCAATGATCATTGGTTTGGCAATCGTGCTGGCGGTGACACTTTTCGTCCTCGTCGTTTGGGTTGCGCGGCGGGCCGATGACGACCGCGGCTCGTTGGTCGCGACCTCTTGGCTAGCCCAAGCCGCCATGTGGATTACCGCGATCACCGCAGTTGCTGCGGCCGCGAGCGCCATATTCTCGCCAAAACTAGAGCTTGCTCTGCCAGTTGAACCATTTTGGCCAGGCGTCCCCACCGGCGCCAAACTCAGCGGCACCGGCGCCACCATCAAAGACGCAGGCTTCGAAACCTTGACTGTTCAAGCCGAAGGACTGAACGCGCCAGTGCGTTTTCTACTTGCAGGCGCCATCTTGCTGTCGGCAGTTACCGCCCTCGCCATTTTCTATTTCTTTAGGCGCGCCGCCCAAAGCGCGCTCGCTGGCGACCCATTCAACCCCGCGGTCGCCCGAGCAGCCCAACTAGCTTCGGTTACCGTGCTAGTCGCCGGGTTGGCCAGCCAGGTGATCAACGGCATCGCCAAGAACCAAGCCGCCATTGAGGTTCTTCGCTGGACTGGTTTGGCCAAAGACTGCTCCGGCGGTTGTCCGGCAATCGAAACTTGGTGGCCCGAGACAACCTTGCGCTTCGAACTGAGTTTCTGGCCGATCGGTGCAGCCTTAGCCCTAGCCGCGATGGCCGCAATCTGGCGGTTCGGCGACCACTTGCAGCGAGAAACTGAGGGCCTGATTTGAGCCGCGACGAACACGCCGAAGACCAGCCCTCAGCGGTGCACTGTCGGCTCGATGAGTTACTCGCCGATCGCGGTCTGACCCTTACCAGGTTGAGTCAGTTGGTTGGCGTCAGCGTGGTGAACTTGTCGGTGCTCAAAAACGATCGAGCACGAGCGATTCGCTTCTCCACGCTTGAGGCCATCTGTGTGGCGCTCGATTGCGAGATCGGCGAACTGCTCGTGCTCGATCAGTGACCTATTTGGCCACCACAACTCAGTAGGTGTGGAAACCGGCCTTGGTCTTGCGACCGAGCTTGCCGTCTGCCACAACCTGCTTGAGGCTTTCAGCCGGCGTCCAGCCTTCGTGCCCGAACGCTCCGAGCAAGGTCTCCTGGATTGCCAAGGAAACGTCATTGCCGACAACGTCGAGCAACTCGAACGGGCCCATCGGCAACTTGGTGGCCTTCATTGCATCGTCGATTTCGCTCATCGAAGCCGCACCGGACTCGAGCAACAAGATCGCATCGTTCAGGTACGGGAACAGCAAAGCGTTGACGATGAAGCCAGCACGGTCGCCGCAGGAAACCGGGTGCTTGCCGGTGCCGAAGCACAGCGCACGAACAGTCTCGTCGACGTCTGCGGCGGTCTCTTCGGTGGTGACGACCTCGACCAACTTCATGATCGGCGCCGGGTTGAAGAAGTGCATGCCGATAACGTCGGCCGGTCGGCTGGTGACGTCAGCGCAAGCCTTGATCGACAGCGACGAAGTCGTGGTCGCCAAGATCGCGCCCGGCTTGCAGATGCGGTCCAGATCGCGGAAAAGCTCGAGCTTGATGTCGAGGTCTTCGGCAATGGCTTCGACGACGATGTCGACGTCGGCCAGCGCCTCACGCTCGGTCGAACCGATCAAGCGGTCCAAGATGGCCGACTTGCCAGACTCGTCGAGCTTGCCCTTGGCAACCGAGCGGTCCAGGTTCTTGGTGATGTAGCCGATCACGCCGTCGAGTTTTTCGGCCGAACGGCCGATGAACACCACGTCGTAGCCGGACTGAGCAAAGACCTGCGCGATGCCGGAGGCCATCGTGCCGGTACCGACCACGCCGACCTTCTTGATCTCGCGCTTGATCTGCGGAACCTCAGCACCGTTGGCGCCGGCTTCAGCGAACGAGACGCCCGAGGCGGCGGCTTCTACGAGCTTCGCGGCCGGCTGGTGCAGCGGGTCACCGGTCTTGGCGAACTGGGCTTCGAGCCCAGCAACGACGGTGGCCGCGCCTAGCGCGTCAACGAGCGCCAGCGGGCCGATCGGGTAGCCGCAGCCAAACCGCATACCGGCGTCGATGTCGGCTGCGGTCGCGTAGCCGGTGCCGAACATGTTGGCCGCGTGGTTGAGGTACGGGAAAAGCAACTCGCGGGCGATCTGGCCGCCCTCGTCCGCAGCGGTGACGCTATCGACGATTTCCTGCATCAAGAATCTCCTTTTGAGGCTTGGCACGTCGGCATCGAATTCGGCCGAGTGTTCGTGACAGACTAGCGTGACAGTTCTGTTGTCTTGATGGGAGACCCATGTCGAATCGACTGGCGATTGCCGCCCTTGCCGCTACAGCCCTGATCGGCCTGACCGGCTGTGTTCGCGATGAAACGCCACCGGCGGCCGATCGGACGATCGCAACCACCAAGCCGACGACCCCAACAACCACCGAAACGACCGCGGCTGCCGCCGTAGAACTAACCGGCGACTGGCGCGACGCCAAGGCCGACTGGACGGTTCACTTCGCCGAAGACGGCACCTTCGTAGAGGACTACCAAGGGATCGAGGAGTTCCGCCGCGGCAGCTATTCGGTCGATGGCGAAACGGTGACACTCGAAGGTGACGACGGAAATCCGAGCACCGGAACCCTCTCGGGCAACACGATCGTTTTCAAACTCGGCACCCTAAAGCGCCAGTGAGACTCGTTGTTGCTCGTTGCCAGGTCGACTACACCGGCAGGCTGACCGCTCACCTGCCACCGGCTGTGCGGGTGATCATGGTCAAATCTGACGGTTCAGTGCTCGTCCACGCCGACGGCGGCTCGTACAAGCCGTTGAACTGGATGAGCCCGCCGTGCACGCTGCGTGAAGGCACCGCCGAAGACGGAGTCGTCGAGTGGACGGTGTCGGCGACCAAGTCCGACGACCGGCTTCGCATCCGGCTCGAGGAGATCGTGCACGACTCAAATCACGAACTAGGCGTTGACCCGGGCCTGCACAAAGACGGTGTCGAAAAGCACTTGCAAGAACTCCTGGCTGAGCACACCGCCGCCCTAGGCGAAGGAATGTCGCTGGTGCGGCGCGAATACATGACCGCGATCGGCCCGGTTGACCTACTTTGTCGTGACGCCGACGGCGCGGCCGTGGCGGTCGAGATCAAGCGGCGCGGCGAGATCGACGGCGTCGAACAGTTGACCCGCTACCTCGAACTGATGAACCGAGATCCCAAACTACGGCCGGTTCGAGGGATTTTCGCGGCCCAAGAGATAAAGCCGCAGGCTCGAACTTTGGCCAAAGACCGCGGGATCGAATGCGTCACGGTGGACTACAACGAACTGCGCGGCCTAGACGATCCCTCGCTGCGGCTGTTCTGAACCGTCAGCGCTGGCAGATTTTCAGCTCGGCCCAGACTGCTCGGTGATCGGTGTTGTCGATGTTGATCACGCCGGCGTCAGTCGCGCTCAAGTTACGCACCAGCACATGGTCGATGTTGGTGAAAGCCGGGTACTTGCGATCCATCGGCCAGGTCGAGCGCGGCCAGAAGCCAGCCGCGTCTGACATTGAACTTTTCGCCTCCCGGAAGGGTGCATGTGCCGCCGAGGCGTTGAAGTCACCGGCCATAATCAGCGGCACGCCGCGCTGCGACCGCTGCCAGTGGCCGAGTTCGAGCAGACCTTCGCGCCACTGCTTTAACCACTTGGCCAGTGGCGGGTAGGGGTGAACCGCTCGGACCAACACTGCCGAATCGCCGACGAACACCCGCATGATCGGCTGTTGAAAGGTTTCGGCTTTCTCATTGTCAGGCGCAGCCACCCGCTCGGCGCGATAGCGCGAGAGAATCACCGTGCCCGAAGAGTCCCACGTTTCAACCGTTTGCCCTGAGCGGTACTTGAACCGCTCGCCAGCTTTGGTCTTCATTAGGTCG
>JAPXRA010000112.1:0-6414 GCA_033813795.1 Aeromicrobium sp.
ATACGCCTGCCACGTTCGTGATGTCGGCTGGTTGTTTGTCGAGCGCCTGCGCAAAACTCGCGAACTGGACGACTACCGCTTCTTGCATTGGGACCAAAACCAGACCGCCTACGAAGACAACTATCGGGTGCAAAAACCGGTTGATGTCACCGGGCAGGTAGCCAAGTCCGGCCGGGATTTCGCTACTGAGGTTGAACGGATCCAAGACCCTTACCGGGTGGCAATTCTTGGAATTGCGAAGAAGTTCACCGCCTGGGACCTTGCGGCCTATGCGATGCACGACTTGCAGCACCACCTCATCTTTGACGTGGCTGGCTGAGACCCAACTGCGACACGCCAGTGGGCCGCTTGGCACAGTAATGCGCATTGCGTAGTACTGTTTGGTTCATGGATGCGACCCAACTACTCAAAGGCGTGCTCGACGTCGCGGTTTTGGCCGTGGTCGAAGACGAAGACGGATATGGCTACGACGTGGTTCGCCGACTCCGCGCCGCCGGCCTCGACGAGGTCGGTGAAGCCTCGGTCTACGGCACTTTGCGCCGGCTCTACTCGGCCGGGGCGCTTACCTCCTATGTCGTCCCAAGCGAAGAAGGGCCCCACCGCAAGTACTACGGGATCACCCCGCAAGGTCGCCAAGTGCTGACTGATCAGCGAAAAATCTGGGCCGACTTCGCCAACACCATGAACCAACTACTCAAAGGAGCCGCAGCATGAATCTCACGACCGTTCCCCAGATCGCCGAGTTCGCCGCGGCCGTTCGCCAAGCGTTGGCAGACCTGCCGGCCGAAGAGGTCGAGGAATTGACCGATGGTCTCGAGGCCGACCTGGCCGAAGCGTTCTCCGAAGACCTCGCGCGAGAACTGCCCGACCCGGGAGCCTATGCCGATGAGCTTCGGGCGGCTGCCGGCTTGCCACGGCTCCAGCAACCGAAGCGCCGGGCTACGATCCGGGCAGCGGTCGCAGAGGCGGTCACTGTGGCCGAGTCGCGCGCCAGCGGGTTTTTCGACAAGAACGCAGCGACCCAGTTTGTGGCGTCCTTGCGCCCAGCCTGGTGGATCGTTCGCGGCTGGGTCGCCTTTCAAGTGGTTGCCATGTGGATCGGTGGGCTCGGGGTAGACCTGTTGCCGACCAGTTTGACTAGCCTTGCGGTGATGCTCGTGATGGTGGCCGGCAGCGTATTTCTTGGCTGGAAATCTTGGCCAACCTGGCTGCGCGTTTTGATCTGGTTCGGCAATGCCTTCGCAGTACTAATGCTGCTGGTATCGGTGTCCTCGGTCCCGACTAACCGCGACATTGACCGCACAATCATGAACTTTAGCTACGGCGCTGGTGACTCCGGTGAAATGGCCGGGGTCAGCCTCGACGGCAACGAAGTGACCAACATTTTCGCCTACGGCGCTGACGGTAAGCCGTTGTCGAACGTCCAACTGTTCGATCAGGACGGCAACCCGTTGCGCACCTCAGTCCCCGGCGTAATCGGCTGTTTGGAGCACTTCGACGAGACTGAGTACGTCGACGGCGACGACTGCAAGACGCCTGGCGTCTGGGTGCCGAACTCGCTCGAAACCGGGGCAAAGGCGTGGAACGTTTACCCGATGCAAATGATCGAGTCGACCCCAGACGATCCGGACACGCCAGCGCCGGGGGTGGTTGCTCAAGATCGACCGGCGCCGTTCCTGAAAGTGCCGGCACTACTGCTGGCCACACCGGATGATCAGCACCAAGGCGATGAGACGGCTAAGGATTCGGCAGCGAAGAAGTCGAACGGCTAAGACCCGGCGCCAGCGGCCTATCGGAAGTTGGGGTCAGTTCGTTAGGCTAATGGCACCGGTTCTGCCAGACCCGCGCGGAGCCAGCCGATTCCCCGGAGGGAACCCATGAAGAGCAGTAACCCCGTCTTCAGCCGAAGCGAGGAGTTCAACGGCCGGGCTTCAACCCAATACGCCGATCCGTCGCAGTGGCAGATTGATCTGTCGGGCAACGGCCCATCCATGCCGACTACTACCGGTCGGATGACGCTGGACACGGTGATCGAGAAGACCGCGATCACCATTGGATTGGTCGTGTTCGGTGCGGCGATCTCGTGGTTCTTGATCGGCGATGTGGACTCCCAAGCCGCGCTGACCAAAGCTTGGATGTTCTCGATGGGCGGCGCGTTCATCGGCTTCGCGCTGGCGATGGTCAACTCCTTCAAGAAGGTCATCAGCCCGGGCCTGGTTATGGCCTACGCCCTGGTCGAAGGCGTGTTTGTTGGCGCGTTCTCCAAGATTGTCGCCACTTGGGTCGGCGACGCCGGAATCGTATTCCAGGCCGTAGTGGCGACTTTCGTCGCCGCCGGTGCCACCTTGGCCGCCTACAAGTTCTTCAACATTCGGGTAACGCCGAAGTTCCGCAAGGTCGTCACGATCTCGCTGTTCGCGTTCATGGGCGTGATGATCGTGAACTTCTTCCTGAGCATCTTCAACGTCGTTCCCAACGGCGGCCTGCGCACCATGGACAACGTGCCGCTGGCGCTGCTGGTTTCAGGCATTGCGATCGTTCTTGGCGTTCTTTGCCTGATCATGGACTTCGACTTCGTCGAGCAGGGCGTCGCGGCCGGTTTGCCAGAGCGCGAAGCTTGGCGCGCGGCGTTCGGCCTGACCGTCACCTTGGTCTGGCTCTACCTCGAGATCCTCCGACTCTTGGCGATCTTGCGCGGAGACAACTAGTACTACGAACGAAGCCGCCGGCCCCTGGGTCGGCGGCTTCGTCGTTTCTACCCGCTAGCGCCGTCGGCGCAATACCGTCGCCCAGCGCCGGCCACCGGCAGCGGGGGCGACTTGAGTACCACCGTGTTCGGACGCCCATTCGGCGGCCTCGTCGATCGACATCTGCTCTGCCGGAACGGCATCAACGGCGGCCAAAACGTCACGCGCTCGCCACTGCGCGACGGCAGCGGCCACTAGGAACCCAGACATCCGGGCGTAGCCGTCAGCGCTTGGGTGGAAGCGGTCATCACCAAATAGCGCGTCGCCCTTGAGCAAGAAGAGTGGCTCGAGCAGATCGGCCATGGAGACCACGCGCGCGCCGGCCATTACCGACGCGACGGTCTGGCGTTTAGCAAGATGGCGACTCCAATGGCGACAAACCGTGCGAAGCGGCATTGGCAGTGGTTTGACCGTGCCGAAGTCCGGTACTGAACCCACTACCACTTCAGCGCCCATTGCGCGCAGCCTTGCGACCGCCGATGCCAACTGGCGGGCGGCGCGTTTGGCAGGCACCTGGTGGGTGATGTCGTTCGCGCCGACCAAGATCACCGCGACCTGTGGGTTGTGCTCGATCGCTTGGTCGATCTGCTGATTCAGGTCGCGCGATAGGGCTCCGACGACCGACTCGTTGCGAATGTCGATGGGCGTGTCCAGCACATGCGAAAGGCCCAACCCGATCTGCCCGGACGGGGTGTCGTCGATCGCGTGCATGCCGTACCCGACCATGGTCGAGTCACCAAGCAACAGCACCCGAATCGGTTCGCCGGGGTGATCCGCGCCGTAAATCCCATCGCCTGAGGGTGGTCGATCTGCCGTTGTGCCGATCCGCTTTCGAGCCAGCAGGGCCTCGCCGATCAGCAGTCCATAGGTGCCAAAACCGACCGCTGCGGTTCCGGCAGCGGCCTTGGCGGTTCTCCTAACTGGCTGTGGCACCAGAACAGTCTAGGAAAGATGTCCCAATTGCGGGTCACTCCCTAGGATGAGGAGGTGATTGAGTTTGTGCCAAACCTGCGCGACGTTGGTGGAATTGCAGTTGCCGACGGCAAAGTGCGTGCCGATCGGCTCTTAAGAAGTGGGCTGCCGCTCGGCGGTGACGTGGCACCCGATGGGATCGCTTGGCCACCGAAAGTCGTGATCGATTTGCGTTCAGTCGGCGAGGTCGAAGCCAGTCACCCGCTTGCCGCCGACGACGTCCAAGTGCACAATCTGCCGCTGCTGGCCGAGCTCCGCCCCGGTGCCGCGCCGCCGGAGACTTTGGCTGAGTTGTACCTGTACATGTTGGCCAACACTTCGGCGAACCTTGTTGAGGTCGTCGCGAAGGTGGCCGGGGCAGAAACGACGGCTCTGGTTCACTGTGCGGCAGGCAAAGACCGCACCGGGATTTCAGTCGCGATGGTGCTGGCGCTGCTGGGCGCAAACCGTGACGACATCGTTGACGACTACTTAGTCTCGGCCCGAAATGAAGCTGAAATTGAGGCGCGATTTCAGCGCGTCTATGGCCAGAACCGGGCGGTCTTGCCGCCGGGATTCCTTGCCACTCCGGTTGAGGCGATCCTCGGTGTGCTCGAAGTCTGGGAGCAATCACCTGGCGGAGCTCGGGGTTGGTTCTTGGCCGCTGGCGGCTCCGAGGAAACGATCGCGAAACTGCAGACGAACCTGATTGCTTGAACCGTCAGTCAATTTTGGCTATCTGACATTCACAATGTAAACATTTTGGCGAGTTCCATAGCCAAGCGCGGTCACTACAGATACGGTCGGTATCTGGAGGTGGGTATGACGTACTTCACAAACAAGGTTGCTGTCGTCACCGGAGCAGGATCTGGGATCGGGCGGGCATTGGCCTACGGATTGGCCGATCGGGGCGCGGCCGTGGCGATCAGTGATGTTGACACGGCTGGCTTGGCCGAGACTGAACGAGTTTTGATCGCCAAGGGCGCCAACTATGCCGCGCATCATCTGGACGTGACCGAACGTGAAAAAGTTCAGCAATACGCCGAGGAACTTGTCAACGGGTTCGGGGTGGTGCATCAGGTTTTCAACAATGCCGGAATCGCCTTTACCGGCGATATCGAGCAGATGGACTACAAACACCTCGAGAAGGTGATGGATGTTGACTACTGGGGTGTGGTGAACGGCACCAAGGCCTTCCTGCCGCACTTGATCGCATCTGGCGAGGGGCACGTGGTCAACATTTCTAGCGTGTTCGGCATCATCTCGGTGCCAACTCAAAGCGCCTACAACGCGGCCAAATTCGCCACCCGCGGCTTCACCGAGGCGCTTCGGATGGAAATGATTTCACGGAAGCGGCCGGTGAAGGTGACCTGCGTGCACCCCGGTGGCATCAAGACAAACGTGGCCAGAAATGCCGGCCAAATCGACGGTCTTGACCACGACGACCTTGCCACCAGTTTTGACAAGATCGCCCGAACGTCACCGACTAGGGCGGCCGAAGTCATTCTCAATGGCGTAGCCAAGGGCAAGCCGCGGGTTTTGATCGGCGCCGATGCCTACGCAATCGATTTGCTGGCCCGGTTCGGCGGCGCGCGCTATCAGCGATTAGTCGCGAAGTTCGCCGGAAAAGCAGGCTTGTGAGCGTCTTTGGCGTAAAGAACGGCTGGGACGGGCATAAGTTCCCGCACCCGCCAGGTCGAAAGCCCATTGCCTACGACATGTTCAGTCTGGCGACGGGCACGCCGTTGGCGAACGTCATGCGGTTGGGCAAGGACCTAGGTCCGATGTTCGAGATCAGGGTGTTCTCGCAGAAGTTCGTCTTTGTGGCTGACGCCGCGATCGCGGCCGAACTTTGCGACGAGCAGCGGTTCCACAAGAACCTGGCGCCGGCGGTTGCGGTGCTGCGCGAGTTCGTCGGCGATGCCTTGTTTACCGCCTATGACGGTGAACAGAATTGGCACACCGCGCACGGATTGTTGATGCCGGCATTCGCCAAGTCGGCGATGCAGGGTTACCACGCCACCATGCTCGAAACCGCCGCCGAGATGTTCGCTGTTTGGGATCAGTTGGACGAGCCGATAGACATCACCGCCGACATGACCAAGTTGACGATGGAAACGATTAGCCGGTGCGCGTTCAGTCGCGATTTTGGTTCGTTCACCTCCCGTGAGCGCCATCCGTTCGTCACCGCGATGGTGGCGGCGCTGATGACCGGGATGCAAAAGTCCTCGCTCGATTCGATTCCTGGTGGAAAGCGAATCGCGCGCAAGATTGATGAAGCCAATGCCCGCCATCGCCAGTACGTGGACGAGTTGGTCGACGAGATGGTGGTTGAGCGGCGCCGGTCTGGCGAACGGCACGACGACCTATTGGATCGGATGTTGTATCAAGCCCATCCAGAAACTGGGTTGGCGCTCGACGACACGAACATCCGCCAACAGATCTTGACCTTCCTTGTCGCCGGGCATGAGACCACTTCGGGCGCGCTTAGTTTCTTGCTCTACTACCTGTCGCGAAATCCAGATCAGTTAGCCAAAGCCCAAGCCGAAACCGATGAATTGCTTGGCCCTGACCCAGACGCCGAGCCGACCTTCGAGCAGGTGCCGCACTTTCGCTACCTGCGTCGCTGCCTCGAAGAAACGCTGCGGTTGTGGCCGACCGCGCCAGCTTTCGCTAGGTCGCCACGTGAGGAAACGGTTCTTGCCGCCGGTACGGA
>JAPXRA010000113.1:0-6406 GCA_033813795.1 Aeromicrobium sp.
CCACCACGTCGGGATAGAGCGTGCCTTGGACGAGGAACTTCACCGGCTCGCCAGGGGTTGCCATGATTTCGCGCTCGGCCGCTTCGAAGGATCGGATGAACTCGCGGCCGATGATCTTGCGCTTTGTTTCCGGATCGCTGACCCCGGCAAGGTGGCCCAAGAACGTTTCGCTGGCGTTTACGACCTTCAAGTTCACCCCGGTGGCCGCAACGTAGTCGCGTTCGACCTGTTCGGCCTCTCCTTGGCGCAAGAGTCCATGGTCGACGAACACGGCAGTTAGTTGGTCACCGATTGCGCGTTGCACCAGCGCCGTTGAGACGGCTGAATCGACACCGCCAGAGAGCGCCGAAATCACTCGGGCGTTCCCAACTTGCTCACGAATCAGCGCGATCTGCTCTTCGACGATGTTTGCACTGGTCCACGACGGCGTGCAGCCGGCGATCTGGAACAAGAACCGCTCCAAGATCGCTTGGCCGTGTTGCGAATGCAGCACTTCAGGGTGCCACTGCACACCGGCCAGTCGGCGTTCGAGGTTCTCAAACGCAGCCACCGTCGCCCGCGGGCTGCGGGCGCTCAGCGTGAACCCGTCCGGCGCGGCGATGACCTCGTCGCCGTGGGACATCCAACTGGTCAAGGTGTCCGGCAGCCCGGCCAACAAGGTTCCCGGTTCCAGCACCGAAACTTCGGTCCGGCCGTACTCGCGCTGCCCCGTCTGAGCGACCTCGCCGCCGAGCGCTTTGGCCATCGCCATGAACCCGTAACAGATCCCGAACACCGGAATCTCGGTTTCAACGATCGCCGGATCGAGCTGGGGCGCGCCGTCTTCGTAGACCGAGGACGGACCACCGGACAAGATGATCGCTGCTGGCTTCTTGGCCACCAACTGCTCGACGCTAATGGTGTGCGGGACGATCTCGGAGTAGACCTTCGCCTCGCGCACGCGGCGCGCGATCAGTTGCGCGTATTGGGCACCGAAATCGACCACCAGAACGGTGTCATGTTGGGATTCGGCGAGAGCTTCGGGAGTTTGGGCAGCCACAGGCCAATCTTAGGGCCGCGCCACATCGAACTCTTATGGTGTCGCCAGCTCAAGCTTGTTCGCGAATTTCACCGACGAGTTCTTCGAGCACATCCTCCAACATCACCACGCCGACGATCGCACCTCGTTCGTCGGCAACGCGAGCCATATGCGAACCCTTCGCCTGCATTGTCCGCAGGGCGTCGTGCAGGCCGCTGGTTTGGCTGATCGCGCTCAACGGCCGCAACCATTTGTCGGCAATCGGACGCACTCGGTTCTGTTCGTCGGTTTCGAGCACATCCTTGATGTGCAGATATCCGACGAACTCACCGTCGTCGCCGACCACCGGGAATCTGGAGAACCCCGTTCGAGCACAGGCATCTTCGACGTCCACCGGGGTCGCACCTTGCGCCAAGGTGACGAGGGCGGAGTTGGGCAACAACACCTGCGCCACGGTCCCGCCGTAGAAATCAAGAGCACCGGTGACGAGGTCGTATTCGTGCTCATCAAGCAGACCCTCACGGCGAGACTCTTCGACCAGCCCGGCCACCTCGTTGTGGGTGAACGTCGAAGCGACCTCATCTTTCGGTTCCACGCCGAACATCCGCACAGCCAAGTTCGCAATCGCGTTCAACATCACGACCAACGGTTTGAGCACGGCGATTACCCCGAGCATGAACGGGCCGAGGATCAGCGCCGATTTGTCTGGCGCGGCCAGGGCGATGTTCTTGGGCACCATCTCACCGAAGACAACATGCAAAAACACCACGAACGACAGCGCGATCGCGAACGAAATCGGGTGGATCAACGCCTCAGAAATTCCCAGCCGGTCAAACACCGGCTCAAGCAGGTGGGCGATCGCCGGCTCGCTGATCGCACCCAAACCGAGCGAGCAGATGGTGATGCCCAGTTGGGCCGCGGCCATCGCCAGCGTGACGTTCTCCATGGCTTTGAGGGCGAGTTTCGCGCTTCGTTTGCCCGCGTTGGCCGCCGGCTCGATTTGCGTGCGACGAGCCGACAGCAGCGCGAACTCCGAGGCCACAAACAAGGCGTTCAGGGCCAAAAGCACGAGCGTCAGCAGCAAGGCTTGCCAAGTAGTCATTTGCTCACCTGTTGCCCGCCAGAGATGGTGATCGCTACCCGGTCGATCCGCCGGCCCTCGATCCGCTCAACTTCCAGTCGAGCAGTCGTCGGGGTTGACTCGTCGGCCTCATCCTCGCCGAGTTCAACGAGCTCAACCTCGACGACGTCGCCGCGTTGCGCTAGGCGTCCGAGGCGCTCGAGCACCAGACCAGCGATGGTTTCGTAGTCTTCGCTTTCGGGCAGGGAGATTCCGGTTTGTTCCAGCACCTCATCGGGCCGCAGCAGACCAGACAACGACCAGGTGCCGTCGCGCCGATGTCGGCTTTGTTCGGTTAACCGATCGTGTTCGTCGGCGATGTCACCGACGATCTCTTCGACCAAGTCTTCTAAGGTGACGATTCCATCAGTCCCGCCGTATTCGTCGACCACGATCGCCAATTGGTTGTCTTGGGCGCGCAACAACGTAAGCAGCGGATCGAGTTCGAGGGTGTCGGGCACGATCGCGGCCGGCTCGGCAATCTCGGCCAGCCTCACCGCCCGGCGGCGATCGGGAGAGACCGCCACCGCTTGCTTCACGTGGACCACACCGATGATGTCGTCGGCGGTCTTACCGGTGACCGGAAACTTCGAGTGGCCGGTGTTTCTAGCCGCCTCGATCACGTCGAGCGCGGTGTCGCGTTCGTCAAGGAAGTGGACTCGAACCCGCGGGGTGCGCACGTCGGCCGCGGTGCGGTCACCAAAAGCGATACTCCGGGCCACCAGTTCGGCGGTCTGCCCGCCCAATGCCCCTTCTTCGGCCGACCGCAGCACCAACGAGCGCAGTTCCAGTGGCGTCCGAGCCGAGCGAAGTTCTTCTTGCGGCTCGACGCCCAGCCACTCCAGTGTCCGGTTGGCCACATTGTTTAGCCCGCGAATCGGCCACGCCATCGACTTGGTGAACGCCCGCTGCGGCAACTGGGTCAGTTTGGCAACTTCCAGCGGCAGCGCCAGGGCCAAGTTCTTCGGGATCAGTTCGCCAACGAGCATCGTTACGACCGTGCTGAGCGTCAATGCAATCGTGTACGAGGCCGCGCTCAGCGAGGCTCCCGAAAGCCCCCAACTCGTCAACGGGTCGTGCATCAGCCGCCCGATAGCCGGTTCAGCCAAAAAGCCGATAGCCAGGTTCGTGATGGTGATGCCCAATTGCGCGCCGCTTAGCTGCGTCGAAAGCGTTCGCAGGGCAGTTTGGGTGCCAAGTGCGCGGCGATCACCAGTTTCAGCGGCGCGATCGACCGTCGCTCGGTCGACCGTGACAAACGAAAACTCTGCGGCCACGAAAACGCCACAAGCCAGCATGAGCAGAAACGACGTGAACAGCAGCAGCCATTCGGTCACAGTTGTTGTGTCCTCGGGTCGGGAACGTGAGACACCAACTCTAGCGTTTCAAGCTAACCAGTAGAATATTCGTCGTGCCCACCTACCAATACCGCTGCGCCGACTGCGCCGAAGAGCTCGAAGTAAAGCAGAGCTTCTCCGACGCCGCGCTGGAAACCTGCCCTAAGTGTGGCGGCGACCTACGCAAGGTGTTCGGTGCCGCGGGGGTAGTTTTCAAGGGTTCGGGCTTCTACCGAAACGACAGCCGCTCGGCTGGTACCTCGAGCAGTTCTGGAACCTCGGCCAAGCCGGCCAGCAGTTCAAGTTCTAGTTCGTAGGCTCCTTGGCCCCTGTGGAAACTCGGCTAAACGAGTAGCCACATTGCCTAGCCTTCGCGGGTGGAGCAAACTCTTCGTTTCGTCCTGACCCATCGGCGCCTGATCGCTGCGGTATTGCTTGGCTTATCGGTCGCATTCGCCATCTCTGCTGTGACCAAGACCCCCGAGACTCAAGCGGTGCAGGTTGCGTCCCGCGATTTGCCCAGTGGGAAACCGGTCAAGTCGACCGACTTCAAGCAGCTTGAACTGCCCGTCGAGGCAGTCCCAGCTGAGACACTTTCGCGCAGTGAACTGCCTGGCAGAGTGCTGACCGGCGCGATGCGGGCCGGTGAGGTTTTCACTGACCGGCGGGTCGTTATCCCCCGAGGGATGGGGCCAGATCAAGTGTTTGTGAGTGTCGAAGTCGCGGCCGCCACTGGTTTGATGTTCCGCCCTGGCGACCGGCTCAACCTCGTCGCCGTTGGCGAGGACGGAACTGCTGAGACTGTGGCCGAGCGCGTCGAACTAGTCAATATCAACGCGGCCGAAGATCGCGACAGCGCCGTCTTGGGTCTGGCTGCACCGAACCCGATCGCGACTCGAATCGCTCAAGTTGGGGTTTCACATCGGCTGACGGCGATCGTTAGCCCGCCGAAGTGACACGACCAAATCATCCGCGTTAGTCTCGGTCAGGTTCTGAGCAACTTGATTTTAGGAATACAAATGCTTTCTGGTTTCAAAGATTTCCTCTTTCGCGGAAACATCATCGATTTGGCCGTTGCGGTCGTCATCGGCACGGCGTTTACCGCCTTGGTTTCGACCCTGACCGCTTCGCTAATCGAGCCGGTCATCAACGCTCTCGGCGGCGGCGGCGAGGTAAGCGGGCTGGGCTTCTCAATCGTGTCCGGCGACCCCAGCACGTACATCAACCTCGCGGCGTTCATCAACGCGCTGATCACTTTCGTCATCACCGCCGCAGTGGTCTACTTCGTTTTCGTGGCTCCGTCGAAGAAGCTCACCGATAGGTTCGCTACCGCCGAAGCCGAAGGAGAACCTAGCGAAGAGATCGTGCTGCTTCGCGAAATTCGCGACTCGCTAGCCCGAAACAACTGATCAGTCTTTGCCGTGATGTGGCGGCACATCGCGGCGAAGCTCTTCATCTCGGCTGGTCCGATCGGTTTCGCCCCAACCTTCGGCAGTTTCGTCTCGAGTCGTCGTGGGTAAGAAGTCGCCCAAAAGTTTGGCGGCGCGTTCTCGGCGCTTGCGCTCGGCTTCGTCAGGAGCCATCGAACCACTCCTGGCTGAGTTTGGGTCGGCTCGGCTGCCAGCCGGTGCGATCGCTAAACAATTGCGAGGACACCCGCTGCGGCCGGGCGAGCAGTTCTAGTTTGTCGGCAGTCACGCCGAATAGCCAATCTCGATAGAACCGGCCGCTAGCGCGCCCGCCGGCGTTGGCGATGGCATCGACGTAGTTTCGGCGCCGGATCGGTTCGGCGCCCACGTTGTAGGCACCGCTGGGTGCGGTCAATGCCGCAACGGTCGAGGTGCCCACATCATCTGGATGAACCACGTGCATCCATGAGTCCGGGTCACCAAAACCGATCGCCTTACCGCGTTTGGCCCGGCGAACGAAATAGCGCGAGTTCGGGTCATCGCCACTGATTAGGCCGTACCGCAGGCAAACCGCCTGCCCGCCGGCCTGTTCGATTCGCCTAGTGTTCTCTTCGGCGATAACCAAGGGCTCAGTCACCAAGGTGACGTCGATCGGAGTTGCTTCGTCGATCCAGTCGTCTCCGGCGGCAACATAGATAAAACTGAGGCTCTGTTGGATGATTTTCTCGACGCCAACTTCAAGCGCGGCATCAACGACAACTTGCGAACCAATGGTTCGAATCCGATTGACCTGGCTGAGCGAGCCCGGCACGAACATCTTGAACCCAACCGGGATGTGGGTAGCGAAGTTAACGACAGCATCGCAGCCAGTTAGTGCTGAGACCATCGACGCGTGCTCAAGCACATCGCCTCGAACCGGGTCTGCCCCGGCTGCTTGAACGAGTTTCGCCGCAGACTCCGAGCGCACCAGTCCGCGCACTTGATGCCCAGCTGCCAGTAGCGGGCCAATGACGGCCCGCCCCATGACACCGTTGGCGCCGGTCAACAAGATCCGCACCCGCCGAGTCTACGCTGCCGCGCCGCAACTGGCGTGAGCCTGACGTGGCACGATAGTGCGGTGCGCCCCCGTAGCTCAGGGGATAGAGCAACGGTTTCCTAAACCGCAGGTCGGAGGTTCGAATCCTCTCGGGGGCACCAAATTTTCCGCATGGGAAGCCCTCCGGGCCCCACCCGAACGGGCGAGGTGGGACTAGGCTCACCGGCCAATCAAAACGAAGATTTCACGGGTGGTTTCGGCGGGAGCGGCGCCGCGCTGATATCCCATCGGGGGAAGGGGCAATTCAGCGCGACGCCCACGCGCACACTCTCGGGGTGTGTGTACGCGTTCCCTCGGGCGCGTCCGCCCGCCGTTCGCCATCGGGCCACGGGAGATGCAGCCGGCCCGGTTTGCGAACTGTGATATTTGTACCACGTCCGGTACAGGTGAGCTCGCATCGGACTACTGCCGCGCCTAGGACAACCC
>JAPXRA010000114.1:0-6380 GCA_033813795.1 Aeromicrobium sp.
GCGCGGGTTCGGTCATGCATGGCATGAACGACGACGTCGACATGCGGCACTACGGAGCCATGCGCAAGGCCATGCCGATCACCTTCTACACCTTCGGTCTTGGCTACTTGGCGATCTTGGGTTTCCCGGGCACTTCGGGATTCTTCAGTAAGGACAAGATCATCGAAGCCGCGCTGGCCACGAACATCTGGGTCGGGATCGGCGCACTGATTGGCGCTGGGGTTACCGCCTTCTACATGACTCGACTCATGCTGATGACCTTCTTTGGCCAGCAGCGTTGGCAAAAGGACGTTCACCCGCACGAGTCCGGTTCGGTTATGACCGTGCCGTTGATGGTGCTGGCGGCCTTGTCGGCATTTGCTGGTGTGGTTTCGCTGGGCAACTGGATCGAGGAGTGGCTTGAACCGGCCACCGGCCATCTGGAACACCACGAGCCGCCGTTGCCGATCATCGTGATCACGCTGATCGTGCTGCTGGTGGTGGCTGCGGGAGTCGCCTTGGCTTGGTACATCTACGGCCGCGGTAACGAGATCTCCGAGGTCGCGCCGGCTGACAGCGAAGTCTCGGTCTTCACCCGCGCCGGCCGGGCCGAGATGTACGGCAACCAGATCAACGACGCGCTAGTGGTGCGGCCAACGACCTACCTGACGCGGGCGTTGGTCTGGGCAGATGCCAAGGTCATCGACGGCCTAGTCACCGGTACCGCAGACCGTATTGGTGAACTGTCAGGCGAATTGCGCAAGCCGCAAACCGGTTTTGTTCGTTCCTATGCACTTATGGTGCTCGGAGGTGCTCTCGTGGTCCTGCTGGGTCTCTTGGCGGTGACGCTCTCATGATCTTGTCGTTACTGATCGCAGTTCCGCTGCTTGGTGCGCTCGTGGTGGCTTTGCTGCCGCGCTCGGCCGATGGCGCCCTAGCGAAGTACGTCGCGGTCGGCGTTTCATTGCTGACCTTGGTCTTGTCGCTGTTCACCTTGCGTGAGTTCGACATCGACAGCGCCGGTTACCAACTAACCGAAAAGGCTGAATGGATCGGCGCTTTCGGTGTGCATTGGGCCCTTGGCGTCAACGGCATCGGCTTGACGATGATCTTCCTGACCACGGTGCTGACGCCGATCGTGTTGGTCGCGTCGTGGCACGACAAGGAAAACGATGTCGCGCGCACCAACGCCTACTTCGCTTGGATGCTGGTGCTCGAGGCGCTCGCGATCGGCGTATTCGCCGCTACCGACGTGTTCTTGTTCTACGTCTTGTTCGAAGCCACGCTGATTCCGATCTACTTCCTCATCGGTTCCCATGGCACCGGGCAACGCAGTTACGCGGCCGTCAAGTTCTTGGTCTACAACCTCGTCGGTGGCTTGTTGATGCTCGCCTCGGTGGTTGGACTTTACGTCCTGTCGACCCAACAAGGCGGCCCGAGTTTCCTGCACTCGGACCTAATGGGTCTGGAAATGTCGCAAACGACTGAACGACTGCTGTTCTTGGGCTTCTTCATCGCCTTTGCGATCAAGGCGCCGCTTTGGCCGCTGCACACCTGGTTGCCAGATGCCGCCGCTTCGGCCACGCCGGGTACCTCGGTGTTGATGGTTAGTGTGATCGACAAGGTCGGCACATTTGGCATGATCCGCTGGTGCTTGGAACTGTTCCCAGGGGCATCGCAGTGGGCCAGTCCGGTGGTCTTGGTGCTCGCCGTCATCAGCATCGTCTACGGTGCGCTGCTGGCCATCGGTCAAGATGACCTGCGCCGCCTGATTGCCCTGACCTCGGTTTCGCACTTCGGCTTCATCATCATGGGCATCTTCGCCTTCACCACCGTTTCGATGACCGGTTCGGTGCTCTACATGTTCAACCACGGCCTTTCGACTGCAGTGCTCTTCCTGGTGGCGGGCATGATGATTCGCCGTCGCGGTTCTGGCCGGATCAGCGATTTCGGCGGCGTGCAGAAGGTCGCGCCAGTACTTTCTGGCGTATTGCTCATCGGCGGTCTTTCGAGCCTGTCCTTGCCCGGCATGGCCCCGTTCATCTCCGAGTTCTTGGTCTTGGCCGGCACCTTCACCCGCTCGATTCCGATCGCTGCTGTTGCCACCTCGGGCATCGTGCTCGCTGCGGTCTACATCTTGTTGATGTACCAGCGCACCATGACCGGTCCACTCAACGACGAGACCGCGAAGTTCCACGACTTGAACTCGCGCGAAGTTGGGGCACTGGCACCAGCAATCGCGTTGATCATCGGTCTTGGCTTCGTGCCGCAACCGCTGCTTGAAGTCATCAAGCCGGCGGTAACTCCGGTGGTTCAAACCGTCGGCGTCGGCGATCCGCCGCAACGCGCACCGATCGACATCTCTGCCCAAACCACTGAAGGAGGCCACGAATGAGCAGCTCGCTCGTGACCTTGCTGCCGGCCGCGGTCGCTCCGGCCGCGGACCGTCCCGACATTGTGGCCCCGGTGATCAATTATCAGCCGCTTTCACCGCTGATCGCGATCTTCGCCCTGGCGATGGTCTCGCTGGTAGTAGAAATCGCGGTGCCGAAGGCGGCTCGGTTCAAAGCCCAAGCGATCGTCGCAATCGCCGGCGTCTTGGGTGTTCTTGGGCTGACCATCTGGGTCTACACCGAACTGCCTCGCTTCGAAGACGGCCAATGGCCCGTACTTGGCGGCGTCCAAGGTGTGGGTGCGGTCGCAGTTGACGGACCAGGCGTGCTCACTTGGGCGATGCTGCTGGTCTTTGGCGCGATGAGTTTCCTGCTGTTCGCCGACCGCACGCTTTCGGGCGGGCTGAGCGAGTTCATTGGCCGCGCCGCAGATGCGCCGGGTTCGGCCGGCGAAGCCGAAGCTACCGAGGCCAAACTCGAACACACCGAAGTTTTCACCCTGGCCCTGTTCGCGCTCTCGGGCATGATGCTGTTCGCGGTTTCGAACGACCTGATCACTATGTTCGTTGCGCTCGAAGTACTCTCGCTGCCGCTTTACGTGCTCAGCGGACTGGCGCGCCGCCGTCGCTTGCTGAGTCAGGAAGCCGCGCTGAAGTACTTCCTTCTAGGCGCGTTCGCTTCGGCGTTCTTCCTTTACGGTGCGGCCTTGGCCTATGGTTTCTCCGGCAGCCTGACGCTTAGCGGAATTGATGCGGCCGTTTCGGCCCGAGGCGATGAGGCGCCACTGCTGCTTGCCTCGATTGCGTTGATCTTGGTCGGCTTGTTGTTCAAGGTCGGCGCGGTGCCGTTCCACAGTTGGACCCCCGACGTCTACCAGGGTGCACCCACGCCAGTGACAGCGT
The DNA here is from genome assembly GCA_033813795.1 of Aeromicrobium sp. GTDB lineage: Bacteria > Actinomycetota > Actinomycetes > Propionibacteriales > Nocardioidaceae > Aeromicrobium. The sequence goes on from JAPXRA010000114.1 coordinate 3,275, forward strand.
TCATGGCCGCGGCGACTAAGGCGGCTGCCTTCATCGCCATGATGCGGGTGCTGTTCGTGGCCTTTGGCGGAGCGAACTGGGACTGGCGGCCGATCATGTGGGTCATCGCTGCAGTCACCATGTTGTTCGGTTCGATCGTGGCGATCAGCCAAACGGACGTCAAGCGGATGCTGGCGTACTCCTCGGTTGCTCACGCTGGCTTCTTGATTGTCGGCTTGTCGGGCGCCTACCTCGGTACGGCCGACGAAAGCCCGATTACCTCGATCTCGGCAGTCTTGTTCTACCTGCTCGCCTATGGCATCGGCACGATCGGCGCCTTCGCGGTGGTCGGCGTGGTTCGTGACTCGGCCGGGGAAGCAACCCACTTGTCGAAGTGGGCCGGATTGGGCAAGGAATCTCCTTGGCTTGCCGGCGCATTCGCGTTGTTCATGTTGTCCTTCGCTGGCATTCCGTTGACCGCCGGTTTCATTGGCAAGTGGGCCGTCTTTTCGGCCGCTTGGTCTGGTGGAGCCTGGGTATTGGTCGTTATCGGTGCGCTTTCGAGCGCCATCGCAGCCTATTTCTACGTCCGAGTGATCGTGCTGATGTATTTCACCGATCCGGTAGGCGATGGGCCGACGGTCGCAGTCGCTGGTGTGCCGACTACCGTTGTCATTGCGTTGGCCGCAATTGCGACCATCGTGTTGGGTCTTTTGCCAGGTCCGTTCTTCGACCTAGCCCAGCACGCCGGCGTTTTCGTTCGCTGACGCTTCTTGCATAGTTCGGCCGGAAGGAAGTACGCGGTGTCTAGCGTCGGTTCATTTGCAGATGCCGCGTTGGCAGAGCGAGTTTCGATTGGCGTAGACCGGGTCGAGGCGCTACTTGCTGAGCAGGCGCACAGTTCCGAGCCACTGGTCGACGAGGCTGCGGCACATCTGCTGCTTGCTGGCGGTAAGCGGTTCCGGCCGCTGCTGGTGATGCTCTGCGCCGAGTTCGGCGACTCGAGTTCGCCAGATGTGGTCCCTGCCGCGGTGGTGGTTGAGCTGACGCACCTCGCCACGCTCTATCACGACGACGTGATGGATGAGGCCGCAGTTCGTCGCGGCGCACCGAGCGTTAACGCACGTTGGGACAACTCGGTCGCGATTTTGGTGGGCGACTTCCTGTTCGCTCGGGCATCCTCGCTAGTCGCCGATTTGGGACCAGACGCGGTGCGGATTCAAGCCGAAACCTTTGCCAGATTGGTGCATGGCCAGATCCGCGAAACCATCGGCCCACGCGAAGGTGAGGACGAACTCGACCACTACCTTGCAGTGGTGGCCGACAAGACCGGCTCATTGATTGCTACGGCTGCGCGTTTCGGCGCGATGATGTCGGGTGCTGGCCCTGAAATCGAAGCGGTCCTGCTCGAGTTCGGCGAGCGCATCGGCGCGGCTTTCCAGTTGGCTGACGACATCATCGACATCGCCAGTGATGCCGACGATTCTGGCAAGGTGCCTGGCACCGATCTTCGCGAAGGCGTGCCGACTTTGCCGACCATGTTGGTCCAGCGCCACCGCACTGCCGGAGACGATCGCTTGGTCGAGTTGCTCGCCGGACCGATCGCGAGCGAGGAAGACGTGCAGTGGACGATCGCGGCATTGCGTGAGCACCCAGCGATGGAGCGGGCACGTGACTACGTTCGCGCCGAGGCCGACGCAGCACGAGCGTTGCTGGACAAGCTGCCGGCCGGATCGGCGCGCGACGCCCTCGACGAGTTGTGCACCCGCGCGACTGAACGTATTGGCTGAGTTGGCCTAATTTTCTTGGCTAGAGCGCGGTTGATTCGGCCGCGCACTCTTCGGCGACCCGGTTGATTCGTCGCCGATTCGCCAGCGCATCAACGCTGAACAAGGTCAGCGCCGCCCAGACGATCACAAAACCAATCCAGCGGGCGCTGCTCATCGGCTCGTCAAAGACGGTCAGTCCGAACACAAACTGCAAGATCGGGCCCAAATACTGCAAGATCCCCACTGTCGTCAGGCTTAGTCGGGTCGCGGCGGCGCCAAACAGCAAGAGCGGGACGCCAGTGACGACGCCGGTGCCGATCAGCAGCAGCGTGTTGGTCGAACCGGCGTGGCCAAAGGTTAGAGAGTCAGTTGCGGCCAAGAAGCCGAGAAATGCGACGGCGAATGGGAAAAGGATCGTGGTCTCGACCGAGAGCGCCTCGACGGTGCCGAGATGGGCTTTCTTTTTTAGAAAGCCGTAGGTGGCGAAACTGAACGCCAAAATCAACGCGATCCACGGTGGCCGGCCGTAGTCGATCGTCAGCACGACGACAGCGACGACACCGAGGGCTACGGCCGCCCACTGGAGGCGGCGCAAGTTTTCGCCCAACAGGAAGACGCCGAGCAAGACGGTCACCAACGGGTTGATGAAATAGCCGAGCGAAGCGTCAAGCACGTGGCCGTTGGTGACGCCCCAGATGAACCCACCCCAGTTGACAGTGATCACCACCGAGGCGAACGCAAGCGGCAACATGAGGTTGCGCTGCCGCAGGATCTGCCCGTAGGCCCGCCACTTTTTGGTGATGGTCAACAGGCCAAGGCAAAAGACGAACGTCCATGTGATCCGGTGCGCCAGCACTTCCCAGGCCGAAGCTGGCTCCAGCAGCGGCCAGTACAGCGGGAAGAATCCCCAGCACAGATATGCGGCGGTGCCGTAGATGACCCCCGATTTTGAATCGGCGCTTTGCTGCGCCTTTGCTGACGCGGCCATCTGTGGCTAGCTCAGCGGTAGTTCGTGAACTGAACGGCGAAGTCCAAGTCGGCGTTCTTGGTCAAGGCGATGACCTCTTGCAGCGAATCGCGACTCTTGGCCGACACTCGCAGTTCGTCACCTTGGATCTGAACCTTGACGCCCTTGGGACCCTCGTCGCGGATCAATTTACTGAGTTTCTTGGCCTGCTCGGTGCTGATGCCCTCGCCAAAGGAGCCGTTGATCTTGACTTCTTTGCCCGACTCACGCGGGTCCTGAGTTTCGAGCGCCTTGAGGCTGATGTTGCGCTTGATCAGCTTCTCTTTGAAAACCTCGAGCACCGCCAGGGCACGCTCTTCGGCGTTCGCACTGATCTCGATACCCCACTCAC
>JAPXRA010000115.1:0-6379 GCA_033813795.1 Aeromicrobium sp.
GGCCGCGGGTGCTTTGATGCACCCGCGGCCGGACTAGCCTTCTTTGTTCAGTCTGATTTTCAGAACTCGACCGTGGGTGCCGTGTCCTGGCCTTCCGGTGCCTCGTAGAACGAACGCTCCTTGACGCTGGCAATCCCGGAGAAGAACATCCACGGGATTGTCTTGACCAATTGGTTCAGCGTGCGCACGGCGTCGTTGTAGTACTGACGCGCGAACGCGAGCTTGTTTTCGGTGTCGGACAGTTCGGCCTGGAGTTGTTGGAAGTTCTCCGAGGCCTTCAGATCCGGGTAGGCCTCAGCAACTGCCAAAACGTCTACCACGGCCTTGTCGAGCTTGGCTTCAGCGGCGGCCTTTTGCTCGACTGTGCCGCCCTTTGCTGCTGCCTTAACCCCGGCGCGAGCTTCGGTTATGGCTTCGAAAACGCCGCGCTCGTGGCTGGCATAACCCTTGACCGTGCTGACCAAGTTGGGAATGAGGTCGGCGCGCCGGGTGAGTTGGACATCGATGCCGCCGAGTGCTTCTTGGGCGCCGATATCGGCGGTACGAAGCTTGTTGAATCCGGCAACTCCGAAGAGCACCAACACGACGATTACGCCGAGGACGATTAGAAGTACCACTTGTTGCCTCCTGAAGTTGTTACTTGAACCCTACTGAAACGTCCTGCCAAGTCACCAAGAACCGCCGCCGCCGCCGCCACCGCCGCCTCCGCCGCCTCCGCCTCCGGATGAACTCTGGGTGGCCGAGTAGGCGCTGATCGAACTGGAAAGCGAGGACTCGAAACTTGCGAATGAATTCGAGCCGCCGAAAAGTCCGGCAGAGCCGGTGGTGGTGCCACCGCCGAACCAGATCGGTACCGGAGCTTCCTGGCCGGTTGAAACCTTGTACTTGTTCGCCCAGCGATCGGCTACATCAAAGGCGATTGCGAACGGGATGAACGCGGTGTAGAGGTCTTGGCGGCCGCTAAAGTCGAACCGGTCTTTGGCCGAATCGGTGCTCAAGAATCGTTCGAAACCTCCCGCGCGCGACCACTGTTCGCGGCCCAACTGAGTCCTTCGGATGGCCGCGCCGGGCAAGAACAGCCCGATCGCGCCGACCACAAAAGCGCCAAATGGCAGAGCGAGAATTCCGAGCATTCCGGTGAACACGATTACCCCGGCAGCCACCGCAGCCAGCACGGTGGCGATCCGCCACCAGTTCATCTGGCCTTCAGCGGCGAACATGCCAGAACTGGTTCCCCAAGTGCTTGCTGAATTGGAGATTTGCGATTGGGCGGACTGCAATATCTTGCCGGCAGAGACCGACCCGTCGGCGACAAAAGTCGATCCGGCGGAGCCGAGGCCAAGGCCGGAAACCAACTGCGCTGCTACCGGATCAAGGCTTGCTCGCGTTTCTGGCGTCAGTTTGCTGGTTACCGTCCAGTCGCCACCGGATTCGGTCAAGGACACATGTCCTTGTTCGGCCAAGTGGAACAAGGTTGCAGTCAGGCTCTTGCCCGGAACCGACTCTTGCTTGATGAAGACGGTTTGAACTGGCCCGAAGCCGGTCGGCGGCTCAAACAGGACCGGGAATCCTGGCTCAGTTTCTTGAGACCTACGGTCAAGGCGGTAGCCGAACAGGCCCGTGCCGATCGCGAGAACGGTACTAACTAGAACCAGCCAAAGGTGCGTTCCGAGCAGGCGGTCGAAGGAGATCGACCAAGGAACCGAGGCCCGCTCGGGGGCCGGTTGGTCAAGTTCTGTGGTAAATCGAATCGGCGTATTTGGGCTAAGCGCAGTCGCTGACATGGAGGCGACCACGTCCTGCGAGGAGTTGGCGGCCGCCATGTCCACCTCGCAGTCCTTGCCGTTCCCAATCGTGCAGGACATCTTGGATGCTGGAGCCGGCAAGATGACGCGAACGCTGGCCTTGTTGATCGGCATGCTCCAACCGGCAGCGACGACCTGCCAGACGAAAGCGGACCGGTTAGCGCGGTTGTCCCCGGATGGGGAGCCTAGGACGCCATCGATTTGGTAACTAATCGTGTAAGTGTGTTCTCCCTCGGGCAAAGTGCTGTTGGGGTCGCCGATCTTTGCGACTCGAAAGCGCCGACCTTGCTCCCACTGCCACTCCACCGGCACAGAGCCGTCGTTGAGTGAAATCTTGACGTTTTCGGGGCGATATCGCACTGACTTGTCGGCGGCGTCGGCAATATCCCAATAGCGGAAGATGCCATGGCGGCCGGACGGAAATGCGGCCACGATCGTCTCGGTGGCCTTCAGGGTTCCATCGTCGGTGACGGTGTAGGTCGCGTCATAGTCGGTAATCGTGACGGGGTCGGCCACATTCGATGACGTTTGAGGAACCGATGCGAGGAACACCGGAAAAAGGAGTGTCCCCGCCAGGACAAGTGCGGCGCCGATTCGAAGCAAGATTCGCATCATGGTTGGAGGCTAGGGCATCGCGAGCCCACTTTGCATGCAAGTAATTGCAGAAGTGTGCAATAATGTTCGGCATGTCCAAGGTTCTAACAAGTCTGCCCGCCGGCGAACGCGTCGGCATCGCCTTCTCAGGCGGCCTCGATACTTCCGTCGCAGTCGCGTGGATGCGCGACAAAGGCGCAGTGCCCTGCACCTACACCGCCGACCTCGGCCAATACGACGAACCTGACATCTCCGGCGTGCCTGGCCGGGCGATGGAATACGGTGCTGAACTGGCTCGGGCGATCGACTGCAAGCGGCCACTGGTCGACGAAGGTCTCGCGGCTCTAGCCTGCGGCGCCTTCCACATACGCTCCGCCGGCAAGACCTACTTCAACACCACCCCACTCGGCCGGGCGGTCACCGGAACGCTCCTAGTGCGGGCAATGCACGAAGACAACGTCAACATTTGGGGCGACGGCTCGACCTTCAAGGGCAACGACATTGAGCGGTTCTACCGCTATGGCCTGCTGGCCAACCCAGAACTGCGGATATACAAGCCGTGGCTGGACGCTGACTTCGTGCACGAACTAGGCGGCCGCACCGAAATGAGCGCTTGGCTGGTCGAACACGGACTGCCGTACCGCGACAGCCAAGAGAAGGCCTACTCCACCGACGCCAACATCTGGGGCGCCACTCACGAAGCCAAGACGCTCGAGCACCTAGATGTCTCGCTGGAGACGGTAGAGCCGATCATGGGCGTGAAGTTCTGGGATTCCTCGGTCGACATCGACACCGAAGACGTCACCATCACCTTCGCCGAAGGCCGGCCGGTGGCAATCAACGGCGTTCGCTACGACGACCCGGTTGCCTTGGTCCACGAGGCGAACACCATCGGTGGCCGGCACGGGCTTGGCATGAGCGACCAGATAGAAAACAGGATCATCGAAGCCAAGAGTCGGGGCATCTACGAAGCACCGGCAATGGCTCTGCTCTGGATTGCGTACGAGCGGTTGGTCAATGCCGTCCACAACGAAGACACGATCGCGAACTATCACGCGCACGGTCGGCGGCTCGGCCGGTTGATGTACGAAGGCCGGTGGCTCGACCCGCAGGCGATGATGCTGCGCGAATCGATTCAGCGGTGGATCGCCTCGCTGGTCAGCGGTAGCGTCACCCTGCGGCTGCGGCGCGGCGACGACTACTCGATCCTTGATACCCAGGGTCAGAACTTCTCCTACCACCCAGAGAAGCTGTCGATGGAGCGGACTGACAACGCGGTCTTTGGCCCAACTGACCGGATCGGTCAGTTGACCATGCGCAACCTCGATATCGCCGACTCGCGGTCGAAACTCGAAATGTATGCCGCTCAGCCACTCGACCAGGGTCAAGTCCTAGTCGAAAACGGCACCTTGTTTGGCGAACTGCCGGCCGGCGGCGCCATGCGGATCGAAGCCAACCCGGCGATCGACGGTGAAGAAGAACTCGCGCTCGAAGACGCTGCAATGGAGTTCGGGGCCGACTGATGTCGAAAGTCAAAGTCGCCGTCACCGGCGCCACCGGTTACGCCGGGGGAGAGGTGCTTCGGCTGCTGCTGGCGCACCCCGAGGTTGAGATCGGAGCCTTGACTGCGGCCTCGACGGCCGGCACGCGTTTTGGTCAGCACCAGCCGCACATCGTGCCGCTCGCTGACCGGATCGTTCAAGAGACCTCCAGCGAAGTGCTCGCCGGTCACGACGTGGTGTTCTTGGCGTTGCCGCACGGCGCTTCGGCGCAAGTTGCTGCCCACTTGCCAGCAGAAACGTTGGTGATTGACTGTGGGGCGGATCACCGGCTCGAATCTGCCCAAGACTGGGTCGCCTACTACGGCGGCGAGCATGCCGGAACTTGGCCGTACGGTTTGCCCGAACTGATCACTGGCGTCGCCAGCAAGCAGCGTGAACTCCTGACCGGAGCGAAGCGGATCGCGGTGCCCGGCTGCAACGTCACCGCCATCACCCTCGGTCTGCAGCCGGCGATCGCAGCCGGATTGGTCGAGTCAACCGATCTCGTAGCAGTTCTTGCCAACGGTTATTCCGGTGCAGGGAAGGCGCTCAAGACTCATTTGTTGGCTGCCGAAGGGTTAGGCGCGGCGGCACCCTATGCGGTTGGCGGGACCCACCGGCACATCCCCGAGATCGCCCAGAACCTAGGCAAGGCCGGCGCCGAAGAGGTGACGATTTCGTTCACCCCCACTTTGGTGCCGATGGCTAGAGGCATCTTGGCCACGGCGACGGCCAAACTCGCTGCCGGCATCGATTCGGCCGCGGTACGGTCCGCCTACGAGGCGGCCTACGGTGACGAACCGTTTGTCTGTCTACTGCCAGAAGGCCAATGGCCGACCACGGCAGCAACTCTCGGCGCCAACACCGCTCACGTCCAAGTCGCTGTCGACGACCGGGTTGGCCGACTAGTGACTGTCACCGCGATCGACAATCTGGTCAAGGGAACCGCTGGCGGGGCAATTCAGTCAATGAATTTGGCACTCGGGCTGGACGAAACAACCGGACTTTCAACGATTGGAGTCGCGCCATGACTACCGGCGTAACTGCCCCCAAGGGTTTTCGGGCCGCTGGGGTGACCGCAGGGCTGAAGGAGAGCGGCAAGCCTGACGTGGCCGTAGTTATCAACGACGGTCCGAGTTCGGCAGCAGCGGCTGTCTTCACCTCGAACCGGTGCAAGGCGCACCCCGTGCTGTGGAGCGAGCAGGCGATCAAAACCGGTTCGGCGAGGGCAGTCGTACTCAACTCTGGTGGTGCCAACTGTTACTCCGGGCCAGACGGATTCGCCGCGACTCATCGCACGGCCGAAAAGGCGGCCGAGCTGCTGGGCATCGGACCGATTGACGTCCAGGTGTGCTCCACCGGGCTGATCGGACGACTCCTTGACGAAGGCTTACTTCTCGCTGGTGTCGAAGTCGCAATTGGCGCCGCAGGTGCCGGCGATGGAGCCGCCGCAGCGACCGCGATCATGACCACCGACACCGTGTCGAAGCAGTCGGTCCATGTCGATCCTGACGGCTGGTCGATCGGCGCCATGGCCAAGGGGGCCGGCATGCTCGCGCCGGCGCTGGCCACGATGTTGGTGGTAATCACCACCGACGCCGACCTAACTGCCGAAGAACTCGATACGGCGCTTCGCCAAGCAACTGGCCAAACCTTCGACCGGCTCGACTCCGATGGTTGCCAGTCCACCAACGACACAGTGCTGCTGATGTCCTCGGCGGCCTCGAATGTGCGACCGCAGTTGGCGCAGTTTGCCGACGCGCTGACGGCCGTTTGTCGGGACTTGGCCCTGCAACTTCTGGCCGATGCTGAAGGCGCAGACCACGAAATTTCCATCACGACCCTCAATGCGGCGACCGAGGCTGACGCCTTGGAAGTCGGTCGCTCGGTAGCGCGCAGCAACCTTTTCAAATGCGCTATTTACGGCAAGGACCCGAACTGGGGCCGGGTGCTGGCCTCGATCGGGACCACTTCGGCCACTTTCGATCCGCTCGACCTAGATGTGGCGATCAACGGAGTTTGGATCTGCCGTAACTCCGGCATTGGCGAATCGATCGATTTGGTGAACCTCGACGAGCGTGCCGTCACTGTCACCATCGATCTGAAAGCCGGTACCGAATCGGCCACGATTTGGACCAACGACCTGACCAACGCCTATGTGCACGAGAACTCCGCGTACTCGACCTGAGGACAAATCATGAGTGAAGTCACCGAATGGGCGCCCGAAGACTGGGCCAAAGCGACCGTCAAAGCCGCCACTTTGGCGCACGCCCTGCCGTGGTTGAAGGCCTACCACGGCAAAGTCGTTGTGGTGAAATACGGCGGAAACGCCATGACCGACGACAAGTTGAAGCGAGCTTTCGCTGAGGACATCGTGTTCTTGCGGCTCGCCGGGTTCAAGCCGGTGGTCGTTCATGGCGGCGGCCCGCAAATCAACTC
>JAPXRA010000116.1:0-6370 GCA_033813795.1 Aeromicrobium sp.
GGACGTTCGCGGCACGATTAGTTGGCTGGCCGAACGGCCGTTGGTTGCCGGGACGAAGGTTCTGCTTAAGCACGGCACAAAGACCGTCCAGGCGATCGTCCGCGAGATCGGCGGGCGCCTCGACCTGGACACCGCGAGTCTGCAAAGTGCCACCGAACTTACGCTGAACGACATCGGTGAAGTTACCTTGCGGCTCGCATCGTCGATTGCGGCCGAAAACTACGCCGATTCTCGCGGCACTGGTGCGTTCTTGCTGATCGATGCTCACGATGGCCAGACCTTGGCTGCTGGCATGGTCGGCGACCCGCTGCTCGGAACCTAGGATTGGTCAAATGACTTCGCTTCCGCTGACCTTACAAATCGAGGGCCGACTTGTCGTAGTAGTTGGTGGCGGCAACGTCGCCACGCGGCGAGCCTTGGCTTTTGTCGAGGCGGGCGCGAACGTCAAAGTCGTTTCGCCACAGGTCTCACAGTCGCTGACTTCGGCGATCACCCGCGGCCAGATCGACTGGGTCGATCGCGGCTACCAATCAGGCGACCTTTCCGGGGCTTGGCTGGTACAGACTGCGACCGGGATCGCTGAAGTAGACGATCAGGTTTTCGTCGACGCCGAAGCGAATCAGACCTTCTGTCTAAAGGGCGGCGACCCACAAAACGCCACGGCTTGGGCGCCAGCTGTCGCCAAGGTGGGCGAGGTCACGATCGCAGTCTCCGGCGGTGGCGATGCCAAACGCGCGTCGACTTTGCGCAATGAACTGGCCGCAGCGCTGCAAACCGGCGAACTCACTTTGCGCCATCGCACCCATCGCAAGGGGTTCGTGGCACTTGTTGGTGGTGGCCCCGGCGATGCGGGCCTGATCACCGCACGCGGACGCCAACTCTTGGCCGAAGCCGATGTGGTCGTGATCGACCGCCTGGCGCCGCAAAGCGTGCTCGCCGAACTTCCCGAAGATGTCGAAGTGATCGACGTCGGCAAGCAACCAGACCATCATCCGGTCCCCCAAGAACAAATCAACGAACTGTTGATTGAGCACGCGAAGGCCGGCAAGGTCGTCGTGCGGCTCAAGGGCGGCGACCCCTACGTCTTTGGTCGCGGCGGCGAGGAACTCATCGCCTGTCAACGTGCAGGTGTGGAAGTCGAAGTGGTTCCGGGGGTCACTTCGGCCATCGCCGTCGCGGCCTCAGTTGGTATTCCGGTGACGCACCGCAAAGTCGCCCGCGGCTTCAGCGTCGTCACCGGGCACGAGGAGTTGGCTGAACTCCCCCACCGGTCCGATCACACGATTGTGATGTTGATGGGCGTGAAGCGGCTGGCGCAAACCACCACCGAACTCATCAGCGCTGGACACAATCCACAAACGCCGGTGGCCGTGATCGAACGCGGATTCGCCCCAGATCAACACACGACGTTTGGCACCTTGGCCTCGATCAGCAAAGCCGCGGCGGCGGCGAAGTCACCGGCGATCGTGATTATCGGCGACGTGGTCGCGCTCGCGCCGGCCGGTGAATAGCAGCCACCACAGGCCGATAAACGGCAACACCAGTGGCACGTAGCCGTAGCCGGCCCCGAACCTAGACCACACCGTCGCGGCAGGGAAAAGTTCTGGGTCGAGCATGGTCAGCAAGCCAACACCGAGCACGCCGATGAGTTCAAAGCCGATCGCGAACGCTGCCACCTTGCGGTTGCCCGTTGCTAGCGCCCAAGTAGCCACGATGTAGACCAGTCCGGCCAACGCAGACAGCAGGTAGGCAACCAGCGCCTCGTCTGCTTTGGCGACAAGTTGATAAATCGACCTTGCAGTCGCCGAGATGGCGAAGACCGCGTAGACCGCGACCAAAGCGCGACCAAAGCCGTAACCGGTTGAGGAGTTTTCAGACATTGGCTACCCAAATCTGGTGGGTGCGGATCATCAAGATCGCGACCGTGAACATAGCGACGGCAACCACAGCTGTGCCCCAGCGACTCTTGTCCCCTATCCCCCAAAACACCGCCAGCGGAGGAATCAAAACAGTGGTCACCAGATAGGACAGGTAGAGGCCGGCCGCGACGCCGGTGTCGTCCTGGACAACGGCCATGATCCCCCAACCGAGCGCGACCAGCAGGAGCAACTGAACTAGCGCAAGGCAGTAGAACAGCGGATTGCTGAACTGGTAGGACTTGACCGAATGCCAGCCCGCAAACGCTGCCACCGCAAGCGCTAGGGCCGAAATCACATAAACGAAAAAGTCTGGCATGTCATCGCCGAGTGTTTCACGCTGGCACAATTAGTTGGTGAGCACCCCGATTGTGTTGATTGCACCGGCCATGGCCGTGCCTTCGACGTTCTATGCACCGTTGGTCGAATCGTTCGCCGAACGCGGTTGGACGGCCAAGGCACTGCCGCGTCGTGGCTTCGAGCCAACCAGTCCGCGCGCCTCGCGCCACTACAACTGGTCCTACGCCGATGAGATCGCCGACACTCAAGCAGCAGTCGACCACGCACGGCACACCCACCCTGATCGCCCGGTGGTCCTGCTCGGCCATAGCCTCGGCGGTCACCTTTCTGGCGGCGTGCAGGTCGGCCCTCGACCGGCAGACGGACTCGTGCTGGTCGGTTCGGCGTTGCCACACTTGCTGCACTACCCCCGCCAAGGCATCGGTCTAGGCGTCATGGCGGTGACGATCCCGGTGGTCACTCGGCTCATCGGCCACGTGCCGAAGCCATGGTTCGGTGCGCCGGGCGCACGCACACTGATGACGGAGTGGGGAAAGATGGTCTGGCACGGCACCCCGCCATACCGGATCGAAAAGCGCTCGACCTCGCCCACCTTGGCGGTACACCTAGCCGGCGACTACTTCGCCGTGCCGGCAGCGTCAAAGAAACTCGAACGCATGCTGGTCGAACCAGCCGCGCTGACTCGCTGGCGGTACTCGCGCAGCCAAACCCCGCCCGGTGGCTCAACCCATCACGTGTTTTGGGTGCGCCAACCGGACCCGGTGGTCGAGCAAGTCGTGTCCTGGTGGGATCAGGCGAACGCTTCTGGCGGTGGGCAAGAGCACACCAAGTTGCGGTCGCCATAGGCGTTGTCCACCCGGCCGACCGGAGACCAGTACTTGTCGCTGGTTGATCCGGTCGGGAAGCATCCTTGAGCCACGCTGTACTTGTGCTGCCAGTCGACCAACTCGGCCGGCGCATGCGGCGCATTGACCAACGGGTTGTCTTCGGCGTCGAACTCCCCCGCCGCGACCTGATCGATTTCTGCACGGATGCTCAACATCGCGTCGCAGAAGCGGTCGAGTTCGGCCAGATCTTCGGACTCGGTCGGTTCGACCATCAGCGTGCCGGCAACCGGGAAGCTCATCGTCGGGGCGTGGAAGCCGTAGTCGATCAGTCGTTTCGCCACGTCCTCGACCGAAATACCGGTCTGTTTGGCAATGTCACGCACGTCCAAGATGCATTCGTGTGCCACGAGGTCGTTTGCGCCGGCGTAAAGCACTGGGAAAGCATCGCCGAGCCGAGCCGCAATGTAGTTGGCGTTCAGTACGGCCACCGAGGTTGCCTGAGTCAGCCCCGCATCGCCCATCATCGCGATGTAGGCGAACGGGATCGCCAAGATCCCAGCCGAACCAAACGGCGCGGCGCTAATAGTTCCCAAATCGGTTCGCAGCTCGGCCACCGGGTGCAAGGGGTGCTTTGGCAGGAACGGCACGAGGTGCTCGCCGACCCCGACCGGGCCGACGCCCGGACCGCCGCCGCCGTGCGGGATGCAGAAGGTCTTGTGCAGGTTCAGATGTGAAACGTCGCCACCGAACTGCCCCGGCAGGGCGTGACCAAGAAGAGCGTTCAGGTTTGCGCCATCGACGTAGACCTGGCCGCCGGCCTCGTGGATCACTTCACATAGCTCGCTGATGCCTTCTTCGTATACGCCGTGCGTCGACGGGTAGGTCACCATCGCTGCCGCCAGATCGTCGCGATGGAGTTCGCACTGCTTTCGCAGATCATCCATGTCGATCTCGCCGGAGTCGTTTGACTTTACGATGACTACCTTCATGCCGGCCATGACCGCAGAGGCCGCGTTCGTGCCGTGAGCCGAACTCGGAATCAGGCAGACGTTTCGGCCTTCGTCGCCGCGACTGCGGTGGTAGCCGCGAATCGCCAACAGGCCAGCGAATTCACCTTGTGAACCGGCGTTCGGTTGCACCGACACGGCCGCATACCCGGTCACCTTGGCCAGCCAGCCTTCCAGCGTCTGGACTAGTTCGATCATCCCGGCAGCGTCCGAAGCCGGAACGAATGGGTGCAAGTTGGCGAACTCAGGCCAGCTGATCGGCTCCATCTCGGTGGTTGCGTTCAACTTCATCGTGCAACTTCCGAGCGGAATCATCCCTCGGTCCAAGGCGTAGTCGCGATCGCTGAGCTTGCGCAAGTAGCGCAACATCTGGGTTTCGCTGCGGTGCTCATTGAACACCGGGTGGGTCAAGATCTCATCGGTACGCAACCACGCCTCTGCTAGGGCGAGCGCGCCGCTGGCGGGCAGAGATCCGGTCGAGAAAGCCGTCAACACGGCTTGCAAGTCGACCTCCGTAGTTGCCTCCGAAACCGAAACACTCACCCGGTCGGCGTCACTGCGCCAAAGGTGGATACCAACCGCGCGAGCAGCGGCGACGACTTCATCTGCCCGGCCCGGCACGACCGCGGTGACAGTGTCAAAGAAGCGGTCCGAGACCAGTTCGATCCCGCCAGCGGTTAATCCGGCTGCCAGTCGCCGGGCCTTGTGGTGAACCTCGTTGGCGATGGCCCGAAGACCCTCAGCCCCGTGGTAGACCGCATACATTGCCGCGACAACTGCCAGCAGCACCTGCGCGGTGCAAATGTTCGAGGTGGCCTTCTCACGGCGAATGTGTTGCTCACGCGTCTGCAAGGCGAGGCGGTAGGCCGGCCGTGACGCCGAATCGATCGATACACCCACAAGTCGGCCGGGCAGGTGTCGCTCAAGTCCGGCGCGAACCGACATGAATCCGGCGTGTGGACCACCATAGAACATCGGCACACCAAATCGCTGAGCCGAACCGACCACCACATCGGCGCCCAGGCTGCCGGGCGAACGCAGCAACACTTGGGCCAACGGGTCGGTCACCACGACGGCGAGACCATCGGCATCATGGGCCGCGCCAATCAGTGGTTCGGGGTCAATCACGGTTCCGTCGGCACGCTGATAGGCGATCAGCACTGCGCTGAACCCACCCTCGACTTCAGGCACGCCAGCGCTGAGGTCAGCCTCAACCAACGCCAAGCCGACAGCCTCCGCCCGGGTGCGCAGCACGGCGAGCGTTTGCGGGAGCAGGCCCGAATCAACCACGACTGGCAGATCTACCTTTGCCCGCGATACCCGACGCACCAAGGTCAGCGCCTCGGCAGCGGCGGTGCCTTCGTCCAACAAGGACGAGTTTGCCGTTGGGAGGCCGGTGAGGTCCTCAATCAGCGTCTGGAAGGTAATCAAAGCCTCAAGTCGGCCTTGAGAGATTTCCGGCTGGTATGGCGTGTAGGCGGTGTACCAGGCCGGATCTTCCAGCACATTTCGTCTAATCACTGCCGGGGTAACCGTCGGGTGATATCCCAAGCCAATCATCGAAACGCCAGGGAAGTTCTTCGCGGCCAGTTCACGAAGCAAAGCGGTCGCCTCGACCTCAGACATTGCTGCCGGCAATCCGGTTAGACCGGCCTTGATCCGATCGGGGACGGCCGCGGCCATCAGGTCGTCAAGGGTGTCGTAGCCAAGGCGTTGCAGCATCTTGGCGATATCGGCTTCACGCGGGCCGATGTGGCGATCAACGAATCCGGTGGCGGTCGAGGGCTGAGTCACGGGGTGCTCCGTAGGGATAGACGTCAACAACGCCTCCCCCTCTGTCGCGCCGCAATGGCACTTCAGAGTTGCCTCGTATGAACGGTCCTTGGGCCTGAGAGGTTCCGGGGAGGAATTGCCCCTTCGGCGCCCTTGCGGGACTCTCCCGTTCGAGTCGACGGCAGGACTAGCCTACCGGGTCGATTGCTTCAGTTCGCCTTGCGGGCGCGCCGCGCGGCAAGTTCGTCGCCAGCGACGGTTACTTCTGCCTCGGTGCTTTCGCTTGGCAGTTCGTGCAAGGAGCCTTCGATTTCCTTCCACACGCCACCAATGGCGATGCCGAAAACGCCCTGGCCGCCTTGCAATAGATCGATAACTTCATCGGCCGAACGGCATTCGTAAACGCTTGCACCATCGCTCATCAGCGTGACCTGGGTGAGATCTTCGGTGCCGCGCTCGCGCAGGTGATCGATCGCGATCCGAATCTGCTGCAGCGAAACGCCGGCTTCGAGCAGGCGCTTGATGATCTTGAGCAGCAGTACGTCGC
>JAPXRA010000117.1:0-6345 GCA_033813795.1 Aeromicrobium sp.
CCGTTCCACTCCTGATCGGTGCCAGGCAGGAAGCCCGGGACGTCAACGAAAGTCAAGACCGGGATGTTGAACGCGTCGCAGGTGCGGACAAAACGCGCCGCCTTCTCCGAGGCGTCGATGTCCAGGCAGCCGGCGAACTGCATCGGCTGGTTGGCCACCACGCCGACGCTCTTGCCTTCGACCCGGCCAAAGCCGATCACTAGGTTTGGCGCAAACAGTGCCTGAACTTCCAAAAACTCCTGATCGTCGACGATCGCCTCGATCACGGTGCGAATGTCGTACGGCTGGTTCGCCGAATCGGGGATCAGCGTGTCTAGAGTCAGATCCAAGTCGGTCGGCTCGAGGTCAGCGACCTCGGGATACGGCTCGGGCTCTTCCATGTTGTTCTGCGGCAGGTAGGAGATCAGCGCCTTGACGTATTCGAGCGCGTCGGATTCATCGGCCGCCAAGTAGTGCGCATTGCCGCTCTTGGTGTTGTGGGTGCGTCCGCCGCCGAGTTCTTCCATCGTGACGTCTTCGCCGGTGACGGTCTTGATGATGTCCGGGCCGGTGATGAACATGCCCGAAGTGCCGTCAACCATGATGGTGAAGTCGGTGACCGCCGGGGAGTAAACGTGGCCGCCAGCGCAGTTGCCCATGATCAGGCTGATCTGCGGGATGACACCCGAGGCGTGCACGTTGCGCTTGAAGATTTCGCCGTAAAGACCCAGCGAAACGACACCCTCTTGGATGCGCGCGCCAGCACCCTCGTTGATGCCGATGATCGGGCAGCCGGACTTGATCGCTAGGTCCATCACCTTGGTGATCTTCTCGCCGTAAACCTCACCGAGGCTGCCGCCGAAAATGCTGAAGTCTTGCGCGAAAACGCAGACCTGGCGGCCGTCGATCGTGCCGTAGCCGGTGATGACGCCGTCGCCAAGTGGCCGGTTCTTGTCTAAGCCAAACGAGGTGGCGCGGTGGCGGGCCAGCGCGTCAAGTTCGACGAAGGATCCTTCGTCGAGGAGTTCTTCGATCCGCTCGCGGGCACTCTTGCGATCACGCGCGTGTTGCTTTTCGGCGGCGCGCTCTGCCACCTCAACGGTTGCTTCGTGATGGCGGCGCTCGTAGTCAGCGAGTTTTCCGGCCGTGGTGTGCAGGTCCTCGTGGACCGCCATTTCAGTATCGGCAAGGGCGTCGGTCATGGCCTCACCATATCTGGGGCCATCTGGCGGCCCTGTGACAAGGTGGCTGACATGACTGTCCCGTTGGACCCGGCCCGGCTCGCTGAGGCCGCGCCCGGTTTCGCCATCACTGTGACGAAGCAGACGCCAAGCACAAACGCCGATCTGGCAACCGCAGCTCGAGCCGGCGCCCCTGAGTGGACGGTTCACACCACCGAACACCAGTCGGCTGGGCGTGGGCGACTTGATCGCACCTTCACCATGCCTGCCGGATCGGGCATCGCCGTTTCGGTGCTGCTTCGCCCAAGCGATGTGCCGCCGATGCGCTGGTCTTGGCTGCCGTTGGTCGCCGGTCTGGCCGTGCTTGACACGGTGCGAAGTCTTGGCGTCGATGCCGGGATCAAATGGCCAAACGATGTGCTCGCCGGCGGCACTCGAAAACTGTGTGGCGTGCTGGTCGAGCGGGTTGAAACCGAGTCTGGGCCGGCCGCAGTAATTGGTGTCGGACTGAACGTGACCTTGGGCCGAACGGACTTGCCGGTCGAAACGGCCACCTCGCTGCTGTTGGAAGCAGCCGAGAGTGTGGACCGCAACGAGATCTTGCCGCTGCTGCTCAACCGACTGCGGTTCCGAGTCGAACAGTGGCAGGATCCGCACGCGCGAGTGGAGTTGGAAACGGACTTCAGCTCCGCGTGCATCACCATCGGCCAGCAGGTGCGGATCGAGCGAAGTGACGGCACTTTTTATGCCGGATTGGCGACTGCGGTAGACGAGGCTGGCTGCCTAATCGTTGACGGCGAGCCGTGGTCGGCCGGCGACGTGACACATCTACGGCCACAGTAAGAGCCGCCGCGGTCTAACTCATGGGAAACTAACCGCATGCTCTCCGAGAAGCTGCTCCTTGACGACGAGGTCGTCGAAGCCGAAACCCGCACCCACCTGAAGGTTCTTTTGACGCCGTTCTTGTTGGGCGTCGCCTTGATGGTGGCGGCCGGGTTCGTGATCGGCTGGGCCGGCGACTCCGGCGGTGGCACGCCGCGGCTAGTCGCGATCGTGATCGTTGCGGTGCTGTTGATCTGGGTGACGGTTCTGCCGTTCTTGCGCTGGTTCACTTGGACCTACACCTTGACGAACCGTCGACTGATCGAACAAAAGGGCATCCTGACGAGAAGCGGCCGGATCATTCCGCTGGCCCGGATCAACGACGTCTCCTACGAGAAGGGCGTGCTTGACCGGATCCTCGGCTGCGGCACTTTGATCATTCACGACGCCAGCCAGCAGTCCGGACTCGAACTGCATGACATCCCACACATTGAGGACCTTCACCGGCAGATCTCGCGGCTGATTCTCGACTCTCACGCTCCTGAGATGAGGCGCGATGAGCAGCAGTGACGAACAGCCGCTTGTTGACCTGATTTTGGCCGAGCAGCTCCGGTACACAAACGAGGAGACCGCCGAACTTGGTGGACTGAGCCTGGAGCAGGCAACCCGACTATGGCGAAATCTTGGTTTCCCCGACCCCGGCGATGAGACCGCATTCGGCGAAGCCGATGTGACCGCAGCGGCGGTGGTAGCGGCGGCAATCGAACACGAAATCTTGGACGAAGGCACAGTTTTTAGATTGACGCGGGCGCTTGGTCAGACGATGTCGAGGCTGGCCGACTGGCAGGTGTCGATTCTGGTTGACCAGCTCGAATCCGACATCGAGCGCGGCAAATCCGAGAGCCGCGGCCATGCCGCCTTGGAGTTGGCCAACACTGCTGTTCCGGGGTTCGAACGGCTCATGGTTCACGTTTGGCGCCGTCACCTCGCGGCGGCGGCCTCGCGGATCTCGGCGCTTGGCGAAAGCGACCAAGCCTTGCTTTCGACTGAAATGACGGTTGGCTTTGCGGACCTGACTAGGTTCACCGCGCTTTCGAACCGGCTCGACGATGACGAACTGGCCAACGTGGTCGAAGAGTTCGAGGTCCGTTGCGGCGACATCATCACCGCCGGCGGCGCGCGGGTGATCAAGACACTCGGCGACGCGATGTTGTTCGTGCATCCAGATCCGGTGGCTGCCACCAAGATCTCGCTAGACGTTATTGCCGGAATCGGCGCCAGGTCGCAGTTGCCTGACGTTCGCGTCGGGCTCGCGACCGGCAATGTGCTCAGCCGACTCGGCGATGTGTTCGGCCCGCCGGTGAACCTGGCGGCCAGGTTGTCTCAGGTGGCGCGCGCAAATCGCGTACTGGTCGACGAGGTAACCGCAGAAAAACTCGGCGACGCGTTCGAGACCCGGACGATGCCACCGCGACCGATCAAGGGCTTTGGCAATCTCTCGCCGATCACCGTGAGCGAACGCCGTGCGTTCCGGGCCCGGTGAACCCCCTAGGCTGAGCGGGTGACGAACCCCGTTTCCAGCCATGAACTCGCCGTGATCGGCGGTGGGCAGTTGGCCAGAATGATGCAGCAACCGGCGATCGCCTTGGGGATCAGGATTCGCCTGCTGGCTGAAGGACCGGACGTTTCGGCCGCTCAAGTGATCGCTGATAGCAAGGTAGGCGACTACACCGTTTTGGCCGATTTGCGACGCGCAATCGGGGACGCTCCGGTAGTGACCTTCGACCACGAACACGTCCCCGGGGAACACCTGCGGACCTTGACCGGCGAAGGTCACGCCTGTCGGCCCGGCCCCGATGCGCTAATCCACGCGCAAGACAAACTCGTCATGCGTCGCCGGTTGGCCGACTTGGATGTGCCTTGCCCGCGTTGGGCCGAGGTCACAAGTGCCGCCGACGTGGCTGATTTTGGGTTCCCGGCGATCGTGAAGACCGCGCGCGGGGGATATGACGGCAAAGGTGTTTGGCGAGTCGAGAACACCGCAGACCTCGGTGAGGCGCTAGCGGCGGACACCGACTTGCTTGCCGAAGAGTTGGTCGAGTTTAAGCGTGAACTCTCTGCCCAGGTGGCCCGCAATGCCAGCGGCGAGATTGTCGACTATCCGGTCGTTGAGTCGCGTCAGCGCGACGGAGTTTGCGCCGAAGTGATTGCGCCGGCTCCTAACTTGGACCCGGCACTTGAAGCCAAGGCCCGGAAGATCGCCCGTCAGGTAGCCACCGAACTGGAAGTGGTCGGCATGTTGGCTGTCGAGCTTTTCGAAACCTTCGACGGCCGGGTCTTGGTGAACGAGTTGGCGATGCGCCCGCACAACACTGGGCATTGGTCAATCGACGGCGCAGTCACCAGCCAGTTCGAAAACCATCTGCGAGCAGTGTGCGATCTGCCGCTCGGCTCGAGCGAACCGCGTCAGCCGTGGACCGTGATGGTGAACATCCTTGGCGGTTCGATAACTGACTTGGCTGGCGCTCGGGCACTTGCGCTGGCGGCAGAGCCAGATGTGAAGATCCACCTCTACGGCAAGGCGGTCAAGCCCGGTCGAAAGGTCGGCCACGTTACCGCGGTCGGTGACGACCTAGAAGAGGTGCTGGGCCGAGCCCGACGCAGCGCCGCCTTGCTGACGAAAGGAGAACAGTCATGAGCGCACGAGTTGGCATCATCATGGGTTCGGATTCGGACTGGCCGACGATGGAAGCGGCCGCTACGGCCTTGGCTGAGTTCGGCATTGAGTACGAAGCAGATGTGGTTTCGGCACATCGGATGCCTGACGAGATGCTCAACTACGGCCGCACTGCCCACTCCCGTGGACTTGAAGTCGTAATCGCCGGTGCCGGCGGAGCTGCGCACCTGCCGGGCATGATCGCCGCGGTAACGCCCTTGCCGGTGATCGGTGTTCCAGTGCCGTTGAAGTATCTAGACGGCATGGATTCACTGCTGTCGATCGTGCAGATGCCCGCTGGGGTGCCGGTCGCGACCGTGGCAATCGGCAACGCGCGAAACGCCGGCCTGTTGGCGGTTCGAATCTTGGCCGCAGGCGACGAGTCACTGACTCAGAAAATGCTGGATTTTCAAGAGTCGCTTGCTGAGGTGGCTCGCGCCAAGGGTGCGGTCGTTCGCGGCAAGTAACCCCGTAGTTTATCGGTGGCGCCGGCAACCTAAGATTTGCAAGGAAATCCTAGTTTCGAACCCCGGGAGTGTGCTGTGTCCGATTTCTTCGCCTTGTCCGAGGAACACCAAGCGATCCGCGAAGCGGTCCGCAACGTCGCCGAGGCAAAAATCGCGCCGTTTGCGGCCGAAGTCGATGAAGATGCTCGCTACCCGCGCGAAGCCAACGAGGCACTTATCGCCGCCGATTTCCACGCCCCGCACGTTCCCGAGCAGTACGGCGGAGCCGGTGCCGACGCGCTAGCCACCGTCTTGGTGATCGAAGAAGTTGCTCGCGTTTGTGTTTCCAGTTCGCTGATCCCAGCGGTAAACAAGCTCGGCTCCCTGCCGGTCCAGATCGGCGGCAACGAAGAGATCAAGGCTAAGTACCTGTCGAAGTTGGCAGCCGGTGAAGGCGGATTCAGTTACTGCCTGTCCGAGCCCGAAGCCGGTTCGGACGCGGCTAACCAGAAGACCACGGCGGTTCGCGACGGCGACGACTGGATCATCAACGGCACCAAGCGCTGGATCACCAACGCCGGCGAGTCCGAGTTCTACACCGTGCTCACCCAAACCGATCCGGCCAAGCGCTCCAAGGGCATTACCGCGTTCGTAGTGGAGAAGTCCGATGAGGGTGTGTCGTTTGGCGCACCCGAAAAGAAGCTCGGCATTAAGGGCTCGCCGACTCGCGAGGTCTACTTCGACAATGTGCGCATCCCCGGTGACCGGATCATCGGTGAGGTCGGCGAGGGTTTCTCGATCGCGATGAAGACCCTCGACCACACCCGAGTCACCATCGCGGCCCAGGCGGTCGGCGTCGCCCAAGGCGCGCTCGATTACGCCTTGGGTTACATCCAAGAGCGGCAGCAGTTCGGCAAGGCAATTGCGGACTTCCAAGGTCTGCAGTTCATGGTCGCCGACATGGGTATGAAGGTCGAGGCTGCGCGCCAGCTCACTTACGCGGCCGCCGGCCGCTCTGAGCGTGGCGACAAGGATCTGACCTTCTTCGGTGCCGCGGCCAAGGCGTTTGCCTCCGACACTGCGATGCAGGTGACTACCGATGCGGTGCAGTTGCTCGGCGGTTACGGCTTCACCCGCGACTACCCGGTCGAGCGGATGATGCGCGACGCGAAGATCACCCAGATCTACGAAGGCACCAACC
>JAPXRA010000118.1:0-6171 GCA_033813795.1 Aeromicrobium sp.
CGGTATCGAGGCCTTCGAGCGGCTCAACCAAGTTCAGGCCGAACTGCGCGAGCAGGTGGTGGCTGAGGCGGCCCAGCGCGGGGGAGACCTAGAAAAGGCCGCCGCCACCGCGATGCGCCGGTTCGCACCCTTTGCCAACCCGCGCAATGCCGCCAGCGGGGGACTGCGCCAGCTGCTGGACAAGAAAGAGGGGCTCGAACTGCAGGCGGCTCGCGAGCGGTTGGCTGCGCTGTCACTTTATGTGCACGGCATCGGCGCGTGGCCGGACCCGACGGTGGCGGCGCAAAGTCAGGTGTACGACGTGCTGGCTGGTTGGGGTTTGCCAACAAGCCCGAACACGCGCGTGTTCGACCGCGCCGAGCAAGTGCTTGACCGGGTAGTCGAGTTGGGCGAACACCGCCACGACCTCGCGCACGAGATCGACGGCGTGGTGGTCAAGGTCGACGAGTTGGCGTTGCACTCCGAACTGGGCCAAACCAGTCGGGCCCCGCGTTGGGCGATCGCTTACAAATACCCGCCAGAAGAAGTTCAAACCAAACTGCTCGACATCGTCGTTTCGGTCGGCCGTACCGGCCGAGCCACCCCCTATGCGGTGATGGCGCCGGTGCATGTGGCGGGCAGTGTGGTGCGCCAAGCCACCTTGCATAACCAAGACGTGGTCAAGGCTAAGGGTGTGCTGATTGGTGACACGGTTGTGCTGCGCAAGGCTGGCGACGTGATCCCGGAGGTGCTCGGACCGGTCGTCGAACTGCGTGACGGCAGCGAACGGGCGTTCGTAATGCCTGAATCCTGCCCGGACTGCGGCGCGGCACTTCGGTCGATGAAGGTAGGCGATATTGACTTGCGCTGCCCGAACGCGCGAGATTGCCCGGCCCAAGTTCGTGGCCGGGTCGAACACATTGGCTCGCGCGGCGCACTCGATATCGAGGCCCTCGGCGAGGTGGCCGCGGCCGCGTTGACCCAAGGCGAAGGGGCCCCGCTCGAAACCGAAGCCGGTCTATTTGACCTGACGCCCGAGCAGTTGGCGCCAATTGACGTGATCGTGCGCGACGCCGATACCGGCGAGGCCAGGCTCGATGAGTCCACCGGCGAGCCGGTCTTGCGCTCGCCGTTTCGAGTCAAGGGCGGCGAACCCTCGGCCCAAGCCGACAAGCTCCTTGAAGAACTACAAAAGGCCAAGACCAAGGACCTGTGGCGCCAACTCGTCGCGCTCAACATTCGCCACGTCGGCCCAGTGGCGGCCCGGGCATTGGCCGGCTATTTCGGCTCCTTGTCCGCGATTCGGTCGGCCAGCGTGGCCGAACTTTCGGCCGTCGAGGGCGTCGGCGCGATCATCGCCGAATCGCTGACAAGTTGGTTTGAAGTCGACTGGCACCAAGAAATCGTCGACCGCTGGACCACCGCCGGCGTGCAGTTCGCCATCGACGGACATCCGGGCCCGGGTGCAGCAGTCGTCATCGAAGGCCCACTTTCGGGCTTGACGATTGTGGCCACCGGTTCGCTGGAGAACTACACCCGAGACTCGGTCAAAGAGGCGATCATCGCCGCCG
This sequence comes from Aeromicrobium sp., assembly GCA_033813795.1. Taxonomy (GTDB): domain Bacteria; phylum Actinomycetota; class Actinomycetes; order Propionibacteriales; family Nocardioidaceae; genus Aeromicrobium. The sequence goes on from JAPXRA010000118.1 coordinate 1,551, forward strand.
GCGGCAAGGCCGCCAGTTCGGTCAGCAAGAACACCGACTATGTGGTCGTCGGCGAGAACGCCGGTTCCAAGGCAGACAAGGCCGAGGCGCTCGGCATCCCCATTCTCGATGAGGCGGCTTTCACCAAGCTCTTGGCCGAGCGCCCGGCCAACTGACGCCGGCGAGGCTCAGTCCAGGTCGGCGTTCTCGGTGTCGAACAAGTCGGCCGCCATGCCCAAAATCAACGGGTCTGGTTCGCCAACTACGCCGTGGTCCTTGCCCGGGTACTCGAACCGGGAAAGCACGTGACGGATCGCTTCGAGCCGGGCCCGCTTCTTGTCGTTGCTCTTGACTACCGTCCAAGGGGACTTCTTGGTGTCGGTCTTCTTGAACATCGCTTCTTTGGCTTCGGTGTATTCGTCCCAGCGGTCGAGTGAGGCCAAGTCCATCGGCGAGAGTTTCCAGCGGCGCACCGGGTCGATCTGGCGGATCCGGAAGCGCGTTAGTTGCTCGGCGCGACCGACGGAGAACCAGAACTTGATCAGGTGGATGCCGTCGCCGGTGAGCATCTTCTCGAACGCGGGAGCCTGCTTGTAGAACTCGGTGTACTGCTCGGGGGTGGCAAAGCCCATCACCCGTTCGACGCCGGCACGGTTGTACCAAGAGCGGTCGAAGAACACGATCTCGCCGTTGGTCGGCAGGTGTTGGGCGTAACGCTGGAAGTACCACTGACCGGATTCGACTTCGGTCGGCTTCTCCAGCGCGACGACGCGCGCACCGCGTGGGTTGAGCCATTCGGTGAAGCGCTTGATCGTGCCGCCCTTGCCGGCTGCGTCGCGGCCCTCGAAAACCAGCACGATGCGTTGGCCGGTGTCCTTGATCCAGTACTGCAGCTTCAGCAGTTCTATTTGAAGTTGGCGCTTTTCCTTCTCGTACTCTTCGCGCGTGATTTTGGTGTCGTACGGGTAGCCGTCACGCCAAGTCTCGACGACGTTGCCGTCCGGGTCGATCAGGATCGGGTCGTCATCATCGTCGTCGATGACAGTGAAGCCTTCAGGGATGCGAGTAAGCAGCGATGAGGGGAGCATACTTCGAACATATACAGGAATCGGGTGAACAGGTGGTGACTTAGGCACGCCAATGTTGGGCATCGGTGCCCGCTCACTAAGATCGACACCATGTCCTCACCTGAAATCTCGCGCGACGATGTCGCGCATCTGGCGAGTCTGGCGCGGATCGAGTTGTCTGAAGCTGAACTGGACCGACTCGGTGCCGATCTGCCGGTAATTCTCGAGCACGTAAAGGTCGTGCAGACCGTTGCCGGTGACGATGTTGCTGCGATGAGTCATCCGGTGCCGCTGACAAACGTGTTCCGCCCTGACGTGGTCACGCCTGGCTTGACGCCGGACGAGGCGCTGGCGATGGCGCCGGCCAGTGAAGAACAGCGCTTCTTGGTGCCGAAGATTTTGGGGGAAGAATGAGCGATCTGACTAGACTTACTGCAGCCGAGTTGGCTGACTCGATTTCTTCAGGCCAGGCAACTTCGGTTGAAGTTACTCAAGCTCACCTTGATCGAATCGCGGCAGTCGACGGCCAAATCAACGCCTTCTTGCACGTTGACGCCGACGGTGCACTCGCTGCGGCAGCCGAGGTCGATCGGCGTCGCGCGGCCGGCGAGAGCCTAGCAGCACTGGCTGGCGTGCCGGTGGCAGTCAAGGACGTGCTGGCCACGACCGGACTGCCCACCACCTGCGGGTCCAAGATGCTCGAGGGCTGGATCCCGCCATACGACGCGACGGTCGTTTCACGGCTCAAGGCCGCCGGTCTGCCGATCCTCGGCAAGACCAACATGGACGAGTTCGCGATGGGTTCGTCGACTGAACATTCGGCCTTTGGCCCGACGCGCAACCCGTGGGACACCAGCCGAATTCCTGGCGGCTCGGGCGGCGGTTCAGCCGCTGCGGTGGCCGCATTTGAGGCGCCGTTGGCGATCGGTACTGACACCGGCGGTTCGATTCGCCAGCCAGGCGCAGTCACCGGAACTGTCGGCGTCAAGCCGACCTACGGGGGAGTGTCGCGCTATGGGCTGGTCGCGATGGCCAGCAGCCTGGACCAAGCCGGACCGGTCACTAGGACGGTGCTTGATGCGGCCCTGCTGCACGAGGTGATGGCCGGGCACGACGTGCGCGACTCCACCAGTTTGGCCGCGCCGGTGCCGCTGGTGGTGGCCGCGGCTCGCAAGGCTGATGTGGCCGGCCTTCGCGTCGGCGTGATCACCGAACTGGGCGGCGAAGGTTTTGAACCGGGCGTGCGCGCCCGGTTCGACGAGTCGATCGAGTTGCTGGCCAAGGCCGGCGCCGAAATCGTTGAGGTTTCGTGCCCGAACTTTGAGCACGCGCTGGCGGCCTACTACTTGGTGATGCCAAGTGAGGTCAGCAGCAACTTGGCCAAGTTCGACGCGATGCGTTACGGCTTGCGGGTTTCGCCGGCCGGCTTGGACGATCCGAGTGCTGAGCAGGTGATGGCCGCTTCGCGTGACGCTGGTTTCGGCGATGAGGTCAAGCGCCGGATTATCTTGGGAACTTACGCGCTCTCCAGCGGCTACTACGACGCCTACTACGGCTCGGCGCAAAAGGTCCGCACCTTGATCGCTCAAGACTTCGAGAACGCATTCGCTCAGGTCGATGTGCTGGCATCGCCCACGTCACCGGCGGTGGCCTGGCCGCTTGGCGCCAAACTCGATGACCCGTTGGCGATGTACTTGCAGGACGTCGCCACCATTCCGGCGAACTTGGCTGGTGTGCCGGGTATTTCGTTGCCGGTCGGCTTGTCCGATTCGCTGCCAGTCGGCTTGCAGTTCCTGGCCCCCGCGATGGCCGACGACCGGCTCTACAACGCCGGTGCTGCGTTGGAACGGCTGTTGGCTGAGCGTGACGGCGCCGCGTTCGCTTCGCAAATCCCCGAACTGGAGGTTGCCAAATGAGCAAGACCGTTTCGTTCGAGGATGCGCTGACTCGTTACCAGCCGGTGATGGGTCTTGAGGTTCACGTCGAACTCAATACCGCCACGAAGATGTTTTGTGGCTGCCCGACCGAGTTCGGCGCCGAACCGAACACGCAGGTGTGCCCGGTCTGTTTGGGCTTGCCCGGCGCTTTGCCGGTGGTGAACGCCAAGGCGATCGAGTCGGCGATTCGGATCGGTTTGGCGCTCAACTGCGAGATCGCCGACTGGTGCCGGTTCGCGCGCAAGAACTACTTCTATCCGGACATGCCGAAGAACTTCCAGACTTCGCAGTACGACGAGCCGATCGCTTTTGACGGCTTTGTTGATCTTGACGTTGACGGCGAAACCTTCCGGATCGAGATTGAGCGCGCCCACATGGAGGAGGACACCGGCAAGTCGTTGCATGTTGGTGGTTCCACCGGCCGGATTCATGGCGCTGATCACTCGTTGTTGGACTACAACCGCGCTGGCATTCCACTAATCGAGATCGTCACTAAGACGATCGAGGTGCCCGGCGATAAGGCTCCGGCGGTTGCGCGGGCCTATGTGAACTATTTGCGTGACTTGATGGTCGCTTTGGACGTTTCGGATGCGCGAATGGATCAGGGTTCGCTTCGCGCCGACGTGAACCTTTCGCTCAAGCCGCTGGGCAGTGACGTGCTTGGTACGCGGTCAGAAACCAAGAACGTGAACTCGTTTAGGTCGGTCGAGCGGTCGGTGCGGTTCGAGGTCGGTCGCCACGCCGGGATCCTCGATGAGGGCGGCTCGATCATCCAGGAGACCCGCCACTTCCACGAGGCTGACGGCAGCACTTCGGCAGGTCGGCCAAAGTCGGACGCGGACGACTACCGGTATTTCCCGGAGCCGGATTTGGCTCCGGTCGCGCCGGACCGGGCGTGGGTGGAGGAATTGCGCGGCACGCTGCCCGAGCCGCCGGCTGAACGGCGCAAGCGGTTGCAGGCCGAGTGGGGCTTCAACGATTTGGACATGCGCGACACCGTTGGCGCGGGCGCTTTGGATTTGGTGGCCGACACGGTGGCCGCTGGCGCTGGTCCGGCCGCGGCGAAGAAGTGGTGGCTGGGCGAGTTGGCGCGCACCGCGAACGAGCAGGGCACGGACGTTTCAGCTTTGCCGATCACCCCGGTGCAGGTGGCCGAGATTCAGTCGATGATTGACGCCGGCAAACTCAACGACAAACTTGCTCGGCAGGTGTTCGTCGGCGTGCTGGCCGGCGAAGGCAGCCCGGCCGAAGTGGTCGCGGCTCGCGGACTGGAAGTGGTCTCCGACGAGGGTGCGCTCAGCGAAGCAGTCGACCGGGCCATCGCCAACGATCCGGCCGCAGTGCAAAAGATCCGCGACGGCAAGGCCGCGGCAGCCGGCGCCCTGATCGGTTTCGTGATGAAGGAGATGCGTGGACAGGCCGACGCTGGTCGAGTGCGCGAACTCATCATGGAGAAGTTGGGCTGACGCAGGGTTTTCGCTGCCTTGGCGACTAGGCCACGAGCGGCCGATACCTGGTGTTGCGCTTGGGCTGGCTGGCCCCTGGCGGATAAAAGTCCGGTCGCTTATCGCGTTGGTTGAGTTCAACCCGCCAACCGGTGGTGTGGATGGTTCGGTGGTGGTGGCCGCAGAGCAGTAC